>JBHOQZ010000197.1:0-7470 GCA_042408635.1 Chloroflexota bacterium | reverse complement strand
CCCAGACCACTCAGCGGGGAACGCGGTGCCCCGCACCCCGCGCGCCCCGCCGGCCCGGGCGATGATGACCTCGCCCTCCCCCGCGCCCGCCCCGGTGCCCGTGGGCACGGCGACAGGGTGCGGCGCCAGCGCCGGCCCGAGCGTCGCCGCGGGGCGGCGGGCGAGCCCTAGCGCCTGGGCGAGGTGCGGGGGGCAGAGGCCGCCGGTGCGCGCGAGCGCCCGGGTCAGGTTCGGCTCGTTCGCGGCCACGCCCTCGATCAGGGGGAGGAGATGGCGCGCCTCGGCCTCGCCCTGCACCATGCAGGCCGGGCAGCACACGTCAGGCTCGGTGGCCGCCAGCCAGGCGGGTCGCGGCCGCCCGGTCAGTAGGTGGGTGAGCGCCATTTCGAGCCGACCGCGCTCGGTCGAGAGCTGCCGGCAGACCGACCGCAGGATGTCCTGGTAGATGATGGCGGTGCCGAGGGCGTCGCGCTCCTGCTCGACGAACTGCCAGGCGTGCCGGTTGCAGAAGCCATGGGCGCGGCGCAGCCGGGCGCGCGTTTCGAGGTCGTTGACGTTCTCGTAGGCGAGGCTCGCCAGGTAGCGCGCGACTAAGCGCGTGACCAGCCGGCAGATCGGGCAGCCGGGTTGCGTCAGCGCCTCCCGCAGGTCGAGAGCGGGGCTGTGCCGCCGTGGCATCGGCGCTCCTGGGCGCGTGGCGGATGGCGCGGGCCACCTGGTCGCGTGGGAGGGGGCGCGGGCCGCCCGGCCGGAGGCGGAGCGGCCGCCGGCCCTCGGACGCCCGCATTCTGCCATGCAGCAGAGCGCGGCCGCGACCCACCAGCCACACTAGTAGAACACACAGCCCCCCAGCCTGGGCTAAGAGAGGCTGGGGGGCCGGCAGCACACCGGGCTCGATCGAGGTGCATAATACCGCCGAGCACGGTAGGTCGATCGACGGGCCGGCTGAGCCCAGAGCGGGAGGAGAGCGCGATGCGTGGCGTGGTGGTGTGTCCGCAGCCGCTGGCGGCGGAGATCGGGGCGGAGGTGCTCGAGGCGGGTGGCAACGCCTTCGATGCGGCGATCGCGGCGGCCCTGGGCCAGATGGCGACCGACCCGCACATGTGCGGCCTCGGTGGCTTCGGCTGCGCGACCTACGTGCGGGCCGACGGACAGACGCGGCACCTCGCCTTCCACGGGCGCATCGGCGCGAAGGCGACGCCCGACATGTGGGTCGCCGACTACCGGGGTCGGCTCGACCTCGGCGGCTACACGCTCTTCGACGACCACCGCTCGAACCTCGGGCACACCTCGGTCGGCACGCCCGGCACCGTGGCCGGACTGGAGGCGCTGCACCGGCAGGCGCGCCTGCCCTGGGCCGACCTGCTCGCGCCGGCCGCGCGGCTCTGCCGCGAGGGCTTCCCGGCGCCCGACTCGATGTTCCTCATGTTCGCGCGCACCGCGGGCCAGGGGCTGCCCACGGTCCAGGAGCGGATGAGCCACACCCCCGCCTCGGTCGCGCTCTGGTGCCGCCCCGACGGTTCGCTCAAGCAGCCCGGCGACCACTGGGCCAACCCCGACATGGCCGACACGCTCGATCGCCTCGCCCGCGTCGGCGCCCGCGACTTCTACGAGGGCGAGATCGCGCGCCAGATCGCGGCGGAGCTCGAGCGCGGCGGCGGCCACGTCACCCTCGACGACCTGCGCACCTACCGCGTGCGCGAGTCGGCGCCGCTGGCCGGACAGTTCCGCGGCCGGCGGGTCCTCACCAGCACGCCGCCCGGCGGGGGGATCACGCTCCTCCAGGCGCTCCACATCCTCGAGCGCTTCCCCGCCCAGCGGCCCTACACGCCGGAGGCGGCAGTGCTCCTCGCCGCGGCGATGCGCGAGGCGTTCGCCGAGCGGGCCCGCTCGGTCGCCGACCCCGAGTTTTACCCCGTGCCGGTGGCGGAGCTGCTCGCGCCCGAGTGGGCACAGGCCGCCGCCGACCGCATCCGCGCGGGCGCGGAGCTCCCCGTCGGCGCGCCGGCCGGCGGTGCCGGCACGACGCACCTCTCCGTCTACGACGCCGAGGGCAACGCGGTGGCGATGACGCACACGCTCGGGATGTACTCGGGCGTGATCGTGCCGGGCACCGGCATCCCGCTCAACAGCGCGCTCGACCACGCCGACCCGATCCCGGGCCGGCCCAACTCGATCGCCCCCGGCAAGGCGCGCCTCTCGGCGATGGCGCCGACGCTGGTGTTCGAGGGCGAGCGGCTGCGCTACGTGAACGGCTCGCCGGGCACCAACGCGATCGTGACGAGCATGCTCCAGGTGCTGGTCGGCGTGATCGACATGGGGTGCAGCCCGCACGAGGCGGTGGCGATGCCGCGCGTCCACTGCGAGGGCGGGCCGGTGTTCGTCGAGGGGCGGATCAGCCGGCGGGCGCGGGCGGCGCTGCAGGGGCGCGGCTTCGAGGTGCGGCCGTTCACCGGCAACTACGTGCCCAGCACCGGCCGCAACCAGCTCATCGCCATCGCACCCGACGGCACGTTCGTGGGCGCCTCCGACCCGCGCCGCGACGGCGGCGTCGCCGCCTACAGCCTAAGCTGACCCAAGGGGCTGATCAAGCGCCGGTCCGCTCGGGCCGGCGCTCATCGATTTCTCGCTTCAGCGTCGAACCTGGTACCACTGTCGGCCGCGTAGCCGGCCGTCAGGCGAGTGCGCCCGGTCCCGCCTCGACGACCGAGAATCCAACCTGCTTGCGCAGTTCCCCATTGATCGCCACCCTCAGGACATACCTGCCCGGTCCGGGGAAGACGTGCGGGATACCAGGGAAGGCGAGGGTGACGCGTTGCGCCTCGCCCTTGATGGCGGTGGGGGGGCGGCCGGCGGTGAATGCTCCCTCGACCGTCAAGCCCGTGGGGGTGGAGTTGGCGTCCACCAACTCGATGACGATCTGATGTTCTTCGTTCGTCCTAGTCCAGGGCACCAGGATGCTGAGCGCGAACGAGATCGGTACAGGCCGCGTGAAATCACGAACCATCTGCCGGTCCCAGGCACCGCCCATCATGTAGAGCTTGCCCTGTAGGGCTTCGACCCGATCGGCCAGAATGAGAAAGTCGACCGTCAGTTCGTTGAGTTGGTCAAGATCCATCCGAGCTCCCCGCTTGCTGCTTGTGGACACGCCGTCTACCATGGTAGACTTAAGTCTACCATGGTAGACGGTCCGGTCAATTGTGGCTGAGGAACGGGGCGACCGCACCGGGCGCCATCCGGGAGGGGCGATGGCAGCCGATGCAGATTGATGATCTGGAGTTCGATGAGTGGAACGAGGCCGAAATGGCACAGCACCAGGTCTCGGTGCGTGAGGTTCTGCAAGTACTCGACAATGCACCGCGGTTCTTTCGGAACAAGAAGGGGCACGCAGCCACCTTGCGGATGATCGGTCCGACTTTCGGAGGGCGGTACCTCACTGTCCCGTTGCAGCCAACCTCAAGGCCAGGTGTCTGGCGACCCGCCACCGCCTGGGACTCTTCGGAAGCCGAGCGATGGCGCTATGAGCAGGCGTAGGATCAATCCCGAATGCCGCCGCGGAGCAGTCGAGTTCGGCAAGACGTATGCGAGCATCGAGCAGGCATCGAGCCAGGCGAGCCAGACGAAAGGGAAGCTGGAAAGATGAGGCACGAGGACGAGGAACTGGGCGAGGAGGTGAAGGTGACGCGGTCCCGCCGAGCCGGGATGGTGTTGTCGGTGCGACTGACGCCCGAGGAGGTTGAGCAGGTCCTGCACCTGACAGAGGCGCGAGGCATCACCCTCTCGCAGCTCGCGCGCGAGGCGCTGACCGATTACCTGCGTCGCGGCGGCACGGGCGGCGCCAGCGGATCACCGCCGACCGTCACCACGACTGGGCTGGCCACCCTACAGGTCCACTGGAATGGACCGCGCACTGGCAACGAAACGCGGGGCAACGCCCAGCCGCTCGAAGGGAGCGTTTCGTCGGATCACTAGCGCGACCCGCCTCGCGAGACGATTCATGGGGCGAGGCCCCTGCTGGAGGTCGAGCAGGGGCCTCGGCTCGTGTGCAGCCGAGTTCGGACGTGGACAACCGGTTGATGGTGCGCCTGCGCGGCCTGCCGCTGGACCTGGGCTGGGGGCGGGTCTAGCGGCGGGTGTCGCGGTCGCGGTTGCGCTCGTCCCGCTCGCCGCCGAGGCCGAAGCGCTTGCTAAGGCCGGAGCCGAGGAACATCTGGCTGAGCTGCTTGCCCGGGGCGAGGTCCGCCATCTGGCCGCTGCGCTCGTCCTGGTTCTCGTAGGCCTGCTGCCAGCGGATGCGCGCCTCGCGGGCGTGCTCGAAGGCGCTCTCGAGGTCCGCCTTCTCGTCCGCGATCAGCATGCGCATGCGGTGCAGCTCATCGGAGAAGACGTCCATCCAGCGCAGGATGCTCTCGCGGTTGGTGCGGCAGATGTCGCGGTACATGATCGGGTCGCCACCGGCGAGGCGCGTGGTGTCGCGAAAGCCGCCGGCCGCGAGCCGCCCCATCTCGCGCCACTCGGGCGAGGTTGCGGCCGCGTTGACCAGCGTCGTCGAGAGGATAAAGGGCAGGTGGCTGATCGCGGCCACCAGCCCATCATGTTCCTCGGCGTCGATGAAGAACGGGCGTGCGCCGCAGGTGCTCGCCAACCCCCCGACCAGCTCGACCGACTCCTGGGTCGCCCTGGGCAGCGGTGTGATGCACCAGGTCGCCTCGTGGAAGATCGCAGCGTCGGCCGCGGCCGCGCCGGAGAGTTCGCGCCCCGCCATCGGGTGGCCGCCGACGAACGAGACGTGCGCCGGCAGGTACTCGGCCGCCCAGGTGAGCACCTCGCGCTTGGTGCTGGCGGTGTCGGTCACCACCGCGCCTTGCGCCAGGTAGGGGGCGATATCCTGGAAGAGCTTGGGGATCGCCCCGACCGGCACGGCCGCGATGATGAGGCTCGCACCCTCGACGGAATTGGGCAGGTTCCACTCCGCCCGGTCCACCGCCCCTTTCTTCTTGGCGAGAGTCGCCTCGCTGTGCTCCTTGTCGTGACCGACGATCTCGTAGGGCACCTTCGCTGCCTTGAGCGCCAGCCCGATCGAGGCGCCGATCAGCCCCGTCCCGATGATCGTGATCCTGGCCCGGTTGTTTGCCATCGAACCCTTTTCCCTCTCCCCTGCACCGGGCGCGCCGAAGCCGCCTCCCGATCACGCCGGTCTCGGGCCATGCCATGCACGTTGTGGTTGCCGACAGTGTACGCGCTCGGCGCGCACAGCGCATTGTACCGCACGGCGGCCAGGCCCCTCATGCTATCCTCCCCGGGGCGAGTGGCTCACCGTGAGGAGAGGCAGATGACGTTGAACGACCGGGTGTCACGGCCGGAGTACGACGTGGTGATGGCGCAAAACCTGCGCGTGCCGATGCGCGACGGCGTCCGGCTCGCGGCCGACCTCTACCGACCCGCGCGCGGCGCCGACCCGCTCCCCGGCGCCTTCCCGACCCTGCTCGTGCGCACGCCCTACGACAAGGCGGGACTCCCCAACCGCACCTGGGGCGACTACTTTGCCCGGCGCGGCTACAACCTCCTCGTGCAGGATGTGCGCGGGCGCTACGCCTCCGAGGGCGAGTTCTACCTGCTCGCGCGCGAGGCCGAGGACGGCTACGACACCTGCGCCTGGCTGGTCGCGCAGCCCTGGTGCAACGGTCGGATCGGCACGCTCGGCACCTCCTACCTCGCCTGGGTGCAGAACGCGCTCGCGGCGCTCAACCCGCCCGGCCTGGCCGCCATGTACGTCAACCAGGGCGGCCACAACGCCTACACCAGCACCGTGCGCCACAACGGCGCCTTCGAGCTGCGCTTCTATTGCTGGGCCTACATGGGCGCGGCCACCAGCCCCGAGGCGGCGGCCAACCCGCTCATCCGCCAGGCGCTCGCCGAGACGCGCGCCCGCGACTGGCTCACACCGGTGCTCCCCCGGCCGGGGCAGACGCCGCTCGCGCTCGTGCCGGGCTACGAGCGCTGGGCGTTCGAGCTGCTCGGCCGGGGCGAGCAGGACGAGTTCTGGCGCTCGCCCAGCCTCGACTTCGGCGCGCACCTCGACGCCACAGCTGACGTGCCGATCATCTTCAGCAGCGCCTGGTACGACTCCTACCCGCGCGCCAACCTGGAGAACTTCAGCGCCTTCCGCGCCGCCAAGCGCGGCCCGATCCGGGCGATCATGGGGCCCTGGACGCACGGGGGGATCACGCCGGACCGGACCTGGTCGGGCGACGTCGAGTTCGGGCCGGCGGCGTCGGTGGCCGGCAGCGGCATGGCCGAGAGCTTCACCGACCACCACCTGCGCTTCTTCGACCACTACCTCAAAGGGCTCGACAACGGCTTCGACGCGGAGCCGCCGCTGCGCCTCTTCGTGATGGGCGGCGGGGATGGCCACCGCACCGCCGAGGGCCGCCTCTACCACGGGGGACGCTGGCGCGACGAGCAGGTGTGGCCGCTCGCCCGCACCCGCTTCACGCCGTTCTACCTCGCGCCGGGCCACCTCGGCCCGAGTCGGCCGGAGGCCGCCGCCAGCGCGAGCAGCTTCCGCTTCGACCCGCTCGATCCGGTGCCCACCGTCGGTGGCTGCATCTCGTCGCTGAGCGACTTCTACCCGGTCCCCGGCGAGATCACCGAGCGCGTGCCGATCGAGGCGCGCTGGGGCAGCATCGTGACCACCGGGCCACAGGACCAGCGCACCCGACCCGACACGTTCGGCGCCCGGCCGCCCTACCGGCCGCTCGCGGCGCGGCCCGACGTCCTCGTCTTCGAAACGGCGCCGCTGGCCGAGCCGGTCGAGGTGACAGGGCCGCTCACCGCCGTCCTCTGGGTCGCCTCGACGGCGCGCGACACCGACATCACGGTCAAGCTGATCGACGTCTACCCACCAAACCCCGACTACCCGCACGGCTACCATCTGCTGCTCACCGATAGCATCCTGCGCCTGCGCTACCGCAACGGGGACGGCCGCGCCGAGCTGTTGGAGCCGGGGCAGGTCTACCGGGTCGAGATTCCGATGTACCCGACGAGCAACCTCTTCGGCCGGGGCCACCGGATCCGGCTCGACATCTCGAGCAGCAACTTCCCACGCTTCGACGTCAACCCGAACACGGGCGAGCCGTTCGGCCAGAGTAGCCGCGTCGAGGTAGCGGTCAACACGATCTACCACGACCGCGAGCACCCCTCGCACATCGTCCTGCCGATTATCCCGGGAGGGGCCCCCTAACCCCCAATGCTGGGGGGGACCGGCAGGGATGAGGGTGCGGGTCGTCGAGGGCGGTGCGGCATCGGGGTTGGGGGACGGGCTGCTGGTACGTCGCCGGCCGTGACGCCGGCAGTGTTGAGCTGGAGGGGTGCGGCATCGCCGTTGGAGGACGGGATGCTGGCACCGCCCGCTGCGCGGGTACCCGGCCGGGGGAACAGGCGGGGCTGGGGGTACGGGTTGCGGCCCGG
>JBHOQZ010000196.1:0-8371 GCA_042408635.1 Chloroflexota bacterium | reverse complement strand
CCGGGCCGCGGCCGGGCGGCGCCGCCGGGGCGGCCGGTGAGACGATGAACGCCGTCCCGGCGACGGTCGAGGCGGCGACGTTCCTCGGCAGCCGGGTCGAGGTCAGGCTGAGCACGCCGCTGGGACCGCTGCGGGCGGCGGGCGATCCGGAGGCGCTGGGACCGCTGCGCCCCGGCATGAGCGTGCGGGTCGGCTGGCCGGCCGGCGAAACGGTGGTGTTGCCGGCATGACGGGGCAGGCGTCGCGTGAGCCGTGGCGGGTGCCGCGGGTGCTCTGGCTGATCGCGCCCGTGGTGCTGCTGCTGGGCGGCCTGCTGGTGGCGCCGCTGGCGCTGCTCTTCTCCTACAGCTTCTTCCGCTTCCTGGGCAGCGCCCGCTTCGAGGAGACATTTTCGCTCGCCAACTACGCCCGCGTGCTGACCGACCCGTTCTTCCTGCGCGTGCTCTTCGACACGCTCGCGCTCGGCGTCATGGTTACGCTGATCACGCTCGTGCTGGGCTACCCGGTGGCGCTGGCAATCGTGCGCTCGCGTGGGCTGCGCGGCTCGCTCATCACCGCGCTGGTGGCGGTGCCGCTGGTCACCAGCGCGGTCGTGCGCACCTATAGCTGGCTGACGCTGCTGGCGCCCAACGGGTTGGTGAACCGGACGCTGATCGGGGCAGGGGTGATCGACCGGCCCCTGCGGCTGCTGTTCGACGGGACGGGCGTGACCATCGGGCTCGTGCACGTCCTGCTGCCGTTCATGATCCTGGCGGTGGCGAGCAGCCTGCGCAACGTCGACCCGGCGCTCGAGGAGGCGGCGCGCAGCCTCGGCGCGGGTCCGCTGCGCACCTTCTGGCGCGTCACCTTCCGCCTCAGCCTGCCGGGGGTGATCGCCGGGTCGCTGCTCGTCTTCGTGCTAACGATCAGCGCCTTCGTCACGCCCGCGCTGCTGGGCGGCGAGCGCGTCAAGGTGATGGCGACGCTGGTCTACGAGCAGGCGGTGACGGTCGTCAACTGGCCGCTGGCGGCCACGCTGTCGGTCGTCCTGCTCGTGGTCGCGCTCGGGCTGATCGCCGCCTCGCTCGCGCTGGCGGGGCGCGAAGCGCGCTGGCGCGAGGAGGCGCGCTGATGCGTGCGCCTGGCCGGCCGACCGCCGCCGCCCGAGGCGCCCCACCGACGGGCGACGGGGTGCGCCGATGACCGCGCCGGGGGAGGCGGTCGGCCGGGCGCTGTTCTGGCTCGCGGTCGGGCTGGTGCTCGCCTTCCTGATGGCGCCGCTGGTGGTAGTGATCGGCGCCTCGTTCAACGGCGGGGCGCTCCTCGCCTTCCCGCCGGTCAACCCGTCGCTGCGCTGGTACGCGGCGATCCCGGCCAACCCCGAGTTCGTCACCGGCTTCCAGACGAGCCTGCAGGTGGCGGTGCTGACCACGCTCGTCGCCTCGCTGATCGGCGTGCCGGCCGCGCTCGCCGTCGCCCGCCACCGCTTCCCCGGCCGGGGCCTGCTCAATGCCTTCGTCCTCTCGCCGCTGATCCTGCCGACCGTTGTGCTGGGGATCGCCTGCCTGCTCTTCTTCACGCGGCTGGGCGTGGTCGCCTCGCTGCCAGGGCTGGTGCTCGCCCACACCGTGGTCACCACGCCCTACGTCGTGCGCACGGTCGTGGCGAGCCTGGCGGGGCTGGACCCGGCGCTCGAGGAGGCGGCGCGCAACCTCGGCGCGGGTCCGCTGCGCGCCTTCCGGCGGGTGACGCTGCCCCTGATCGCGCCGGGGCTGCTGGCGGGGGCGCTCTTCGCCTTCATCATCTCGTTCGACGAGCTGGTGCTGACGCTGTTCGTGGCCGGCCCGCGATTGGCGACGCTGCCGATCCGCATCTTCACCTACGTCCAGTACAGCAACGATCCGCTGATCGCGGCGATCTCGACCGTGCTCATCGTCGCCAGCTTCGTGGTGGTCGTCCTGCTCGACCGGCTCGTCGGTCTGAGCCGCTTCGTCTAGGCCGACGCCCGAATCGGAAATGCGCCGGGCGGCTGCTCGGTCACACCGGCAGAAGCACAGGCGTGAGCCGGGCGCGAGGTCGCGGGACCGCTCGGCCGCAGACGAGAGGGAGGTTGAGGCGATGTCGGACACCGGACCAAGGTTCTGTCCTGGCTGCGGCGCCCTGGTTGCGCCCGGCGGGCGGTTCTGCGGCCGCTGCGGGGCGCGGCTCGAGCCGATCGAGGCCCCCGTCGGCGCGGCCACCGGCGGCCAGACGAACGGCACGGCGGGCAGCGAGGGCTGCCCCGGCTACGGCCCGGCCGGCTCGTTCGGCGGTGCCGAGGCGGCGCGCGGATCGGGCACAGCGGGCGCCTCGACGGGGATAGCGGGCGGCTCCGTGAGCGGATATTCCCCGGCCGCCGGGCCGGGCTACGCCGGCGGGACGTATCCGGCGGGTGCGGAAGCGGTCGGGGCGCTGCCGCCGATCCCGACGCCGACGCGGCTGCGGTCGCTCTGGGTGGTCGGCGCGCTGACGGCGCTCACCTTCGGGCTGTACCTGCTGGTCTGGTTCGGCCAGACCTGGGCCGAGCTGAAGCGCGGCCGGCACGATCCCAAGATGGAGCCGGTCTGGCACGGCCTCTCCCTGCTCGTGCCGTTCTACTCCTGGTTCCAGGTCAAGCGGCACTTCGAGGTGATCAACGAGGCGCGGCGGGATCTCGGCGGCTCGCCCCGGCCCGATCCGGGCTTGATGATGGGCGTGCTGATCGTCAGCAACGTCGTCGGCTTCATCAGCAACCGGGTGCCCGACGGCGCTGCCATCCTCTGTGCGCTCATCGCGGCCGGGCTGCTCGCCTACATCGGCGTCGAGGGGCAGGCGAGCCTGAACCAGTACTGGCAGCGCGCCGCCGGCCGGCGCCTGCCCGAGCAGGTGCACCCCGGCGAGTGGATCGGCCTGGGCGTGGGCGCTTTCGTGACGATGCTCAGCCTCATGGGCGCGTTCGGCTGGTAGGACGCGCACCGGCCGCCGCGCAGCCGCCCGTGTTCGACCCGGCGCTCCGATGTCGCGACGGCCGCGCCGCGCCGACACCCAGCGTGGCGCAGCCGGCGTGCCGTGATCGTCCACGGCACGCAACGGAACGCGCAGGTGCGCCACAGGCGATCAGGCACCGGGTAACCCGGCGTCGCGCCGCGCGGCCACGATCACGGCCGGCGCGAAGGTGGACCAGACCCGGGGAAGGAGCAGCGTGCCGGCGGCGCCCAGCCAGAACGGCGCGGTGAGGCCGAGGCTCTCGGCGAGCAGCCCGCCCAGGAGTGCCCCCGGCGCCGCCGTGCCGTACTCGATCATGCGATAGGCACTCTCGACCCAACCGCGCAGCCGCGACGGCGTGAGCTGCTGGCGCAGCGACACCAGCAGCGAGCCCCGGACCACCGCGTGGCAGCTGAAGCCGAGGAACAGCGCGCCCGCCACCAGCGGGTGGGTGGTGAGCGCGAGCGCCGCCGGCACCGCGGCCTCGATGCAGATCGCCCGCCGGAGCGTCCGGCTCGCGCCGAGCCAGCCGATGATGCGGTGGGCGACGAGACTGCCGAGCCCCCGCCGACGCCGTAGGTGGCGACCGGCACGCCGTAGCCGCCCGCGTCGAGGCCCAGCCGCTCCTGCGCGTAGAGCACCGTGATCGAGACCTGCGCCACGAGCGTCAGGTTGAGCAGCGCCAGGCTGACCGAGATGGTGCGCAACAGGCGGTGGCGCCACAGCCAGCCGATGCCCTCCAGGGCAGGCGCTGGGCGAAGGCGAGGCCGGCGACCAGCGCCGGGTCGCGGGTCAGGGCGGCGGCCAGGAGCGGGGTCGCCACGAGCGTAACGCCGTCACCGAGGTTGGAGGCGGCGCTCGCCGCCCAGAGCTTGCCGAACTCGCGCCGCGGGGACCCGGCCTCAGCGATTGGCAAGGACCTCTTTGAGCGTGCGCAGCGCGTCGAGTGCGGCGGGGAAGCCGGCGTAAGCGGCCACGTGCAGTAGCGCCTCCTGCAGTTCGGTCTCGGTCCAGCCGTTGTTGAGTGCGCCGCCCAGGTGGATGCGCAGCTCGTGCTGGCGGCCCAGGGCCGCCAGCACCGAGATCGTGACGAGGCTGCGCTCCTTCAACCCCAGGCCCGGCCGGTTCCAGACGCCGCCCCAGGCATGCTCGATCGCCACCTCGTAGAAGGGCGCCATCACCGAGTCGGTCTCGCGTGCCACGCGATTGACGTAGGCGTCCCCCAGGACGTGCCGCCGCACCTCGGCCCCCGACGGACGCCTCGCCCCGTTCTCCTCCCCCACGACTCGTCCCTCCACCCGGCACGTCATCGACCGCGCCCGTCCGGGCGTGCTCCCTCGCTCGACCCCCGGACCGTGCGCTTCCGCTCGGGCGGCCGGCCCCCCAGCCCCAACCGTACCACACTCGCCCGACGCCGGCACGGGGTACACTGCTCTCGCCCCGGGCCGCGCGCGGCGCGGGCAGTCTCGGCCAGGAGGCAGGCGGTGCGGATCGCGATCGGCGGGATCAGCCACGAGACGAATACGTTCTGCCGGGGCACGACCCCGGTCTCGGTGTTCCAGGCGTCGGAGTGGCTCCACGGCGACGCCATCGTGCGGACGCACACGGGCGTGCGCACCTACCTGGGCGGCGTGCTGGCGGCGGCGACCGAGGCGGGCATCGAGGTCGTGCCGACCTTCGCCGCCTCGACCCAGCCCTCGGCTACAATCGCGCGCGACGCCTTCGAGCGGATGCGCGCCGAGCTGCTCGACGGTCTGCGGCAGGTGCAGGCTGGTGGTCCGCTCGACGCCGTCTGCCTGGCACTGCACGGCGCCGGGGTGGCGGAGGGCGCCGACGACCTCGAGGGTGCCGTGCTCCAGGCCGTGCGCGAGCTCGTCGGGCCCTCCGTGCCGATCATGGCGACGCTCGACCTCCACGCCAACATGACCGACGCGATGGTCGCCTACGCCGACGCGCTGCTCGGCGTGAACGAGTACCCGCACCGCGACGCCTACGAGCGCGGGGTCGAGGCGCTCCGGCTGGCCGCCCGGATCGCGCGGGGGGAGGTGCGACCGGTGATGCACTTGGCGCGGCTGCCGATGCTGCTGCCGGCCGCCACGACCGATGAGGGGCCGGCGCACGAGGTCAACCGGCTCTGCGCCGCCTGGGAGGCTTGCCCCGGCCTGCTCGACTGCACCTTCTTCCACGGCTTCCCCTACTGCGACATCCCGGACGTGGGGGTGGCCGTGCTGGCGACCGCCGACGGCGACCCCGAGCTGGCGCGGGCGGCCGCCGAGGACGTGGCCTCACGCATCTGGGCGATGCGCGAGGCGTTCCGCCACGAGCCGACCCCGCCCGATGCCGCGATCCGGCTCGCGCTGGCGACGGCTGGCCGGCCGGTCGTCATCAACGAGAAGTCCGACAACCCCGGCGGCGGCGCGCCGGGCGATGGCACGCACCTGCTGCGCGCCATGCTCGAGGCGGGCCTGACCGACGCCTGCTTCGGCTACATCGTCGATCCCGAGACGGCGGCCGCCGCGCACGCGGCCGGCGTCGGGGTCGAGCTCGACGTCCGGCTCGGCGGCAAGACCTATGAGCTGCACGGCGCGCCGATCGAGGCGCGCGCCTACGTGAAGTGCCTCACCGACGGGCGCTTCCGGCGCACCTCACCGATGGGGCGCGGCGCGGCGGTGGATCTTGGCCCGATGGCGCGTCTGCAACTGCCGACGCGCGGCGGCGTGGTGGATGTGATCGTGGGCAGCCGACGGCAGCAGACGCTCGACCCCGAGCTCTTCCTGCTCCACGGCATCGACGTGACGCGCTACAAGATCGTGGCGCTCAAGTCGAGCCAGCACTTCAGGGCGGGATTCGCCGATCTCGCCGCCCGGATCATCCGCGCCGACACGCCGGGCATGACCGGCACCGACTACGCGATCTTCCCCTACCGCCGCATCCGCCGCCCGATCTGGCCGCTCGATCCCGACGCGACCCCGGCCGCTGCGGCCGGCGAGGGGCGAGGGGGGTAGCCTGCCGGAGGCGCTCGCCGAGCGCCTCCGGCCGGCCAGGCGGAGGCGGTTGGGCCTGGTCGGCGGCAGGGACCGGGCGGGCGATGCGGCATAAGGCATAATGTGGCAGAGCCGCGCGGTCGAGGCGATGGCGCGGCGGCCGGTGCCTGGCAGTGGCCGGCGGCACGGGGAGGTGCTCGGGTGGGCGATGGCGTGGGCTACGAGGTGCGCGACCGGGTCGCGCTGATCACGATCCGGCGGCCGGAGAAGGCCAACGCAATCAACGCGGCGGTGGCGCGCAACCTTCAAGCTGCCTGGAGCCGCTTCCAGGCCGGCGAGGAGCGGGTCGCGGTGATCGCCGGGGAGGGGGAGCGCGCCTTCTCCTCCGGCGCTGACGTGCTCGACCCGCCCGAGCTCTGGCGGGCGATCCCGGGCGTGGGCGCGCGCCTCGACAAGCCGGTGATCGCCGCGACCAGCGGCCACTGCATCGGCGGCGCGATCGTGCTGGTGATGATGTGCGACCTGTGCGTGGCGGCCGAGAGCACGCGCTTCAGCTACCCCGAGGCGCGCCTCGGCTTCACCGGCGGCATGATCGCCGGGCTGGCCGGGCGGATCCCGCACAAGATCGCCATGGAGATCATGCTGCTCGGCCACGTCGTCACCGCGCAGCGCGCCTACGAGGTCGGCTTCGTCAACCGCGTCGTGCCCGACGGCGGCCACGTCGAGGTGGCGCTCGAGTGGGCGCACGAGCTGGCCGGCTACGCGCCGCTGGTGCTGCGCACGCTCAAGCGCTTCGTCGACGAAGCCGTGCTACCCAAGGGGCCGTCGGAGTTGATGGCGCACGCGCAGCGCGACCTCGGCGTCGTGCGCGAGAGCCAGGACATCGCCGAGGGGCGCGCGGCCTGGCGCGAGAAGCGCACGCCCAACTACCAGGGCCGGTAGGGCGCGGGGGGAAACGTCGTGCCGGAGGAGAGGAGCGGCGCGCGCGCCGACATCGCCCGGCTGCTCGATCCGGGCGTCGTGGCGGTGATCGGCGCCTCGGAGGACTGGGGCAAGTTCGGCGGGCGCGTCTTCCACCTGCTGCTCCACCACGGCTTCCGCGGCGAGGTCTACCCGATCAACCCGAACCGGGAGCAGGTGCTCGGGCGGCGGGCCTACCCGAGCGTGCGCGACACGCCCCGCCCGGCTGACGTGGCGGTGCTGGCGGTGCCGAAGCCGTTCCTCCAGGCGAGCGTCGAGGCGTGCGCGGCGGCCGGCGTGGGCACCGCGATCGTCATCACCTCGCAGTTCACCGAGGTGGGCGAGCTCGGCGCGGCGGAGGAGCAGGCGCTGGTGGCAGCCGCGGCGGCCGGCGGCATGCGCCTGGTCGGGCCGAACTGCCTCGGCCTCATCAGCCCGGCCAACGGCGTCGTCCTCTCCTCCTCGCCCGCGCTCATGGTCGACCGGCTGCGCGTCGGCCCGATCGGCCTGGTGAGCCAGAGCGGCGCGCTGATGGCGACGATCTTCGACCGCGCCAACGACATCGGCATCGGCTTCGCCCACCTCGTCTCGGTCGGCAACCAGGCCGACCTCGAGCTGGCCGACTTCGTCGAGTACTTCATCGCCGACGCGCGCGTGCGCGTCATCGGCAGCTACGTCGAGGGGTTCAAGGACCCGGCCCGGTTCGTCGCCCTGGCGCGGCGCGCGCGGGCGGCCGGCAAGCCGTGGCTGATGGTCAAGGCGGGCCGCACCCGCGCCGGTGAGCGAGCCGCCCACTCCCACACTACCAGCCTCGCCGGCAGCTACGCCGTGCTGGAAGCCGTTGCGCGCGACTGTGGCGTCGTGCTGATGGACGATCCCGACGCGATGGTGCTGGCGGCGGCCACCATGGCGCGCTTCGGCTGCCCGCGCCTCGAGCGCGTGGCCGTGGTGACGACCTCGGGCGGCGGCGGAGCGATCGCGGCCGACCGATTGACTGAGGCCGGGGTCGAGCTGGCGACGTTCGCCCTGGAGACAGCGGCCGCGCTCGACGGCGCCTTCATGCCTGGCCAGGCGACTAACCCGGTCGATCTAGGCGGCCGGCGCGGCGGGGAGGCGGTCGACGTGGCGGGCGAAACGCTCGCCGCGATCGCGGGCGACCCGGGTGTCGACCTGAGCCTGCTCGTGCTCACGACGGCGCCCGCGCTCGACCGCATCGCGGCCGATCTCGGGCGCGCCGCGATCGCGGCCGGCCAGCCCTACCTCTTCGCGCTCTGGCCCGGCACCGCCGCCGACGGCGCGCGCGAGCGCCTGCGCGAGCTCGACGCCCCGTTCTGCGACCGGCTCGACGACGCGGTGCGCGCGCTCGCCGCCTGGCACGCCTGGAGCCGCCTCGCACCACCAGTCGACCCCCTCCGCCCGGCCGACCTACCCGCCGACCCGTCACA
>JBHOQZ010000195.1:0-3875 GCA_042408635.1 Chloroflexota bacterium | reverse complement strand
TGCTGCTCGGCCGGTTCGTCGCGGGCGGTCCCCCCCGGCCGGAGATCGATACCCGGGCCAGGCAGCTGGTGCGGGCCGTCGAGGTGGCGAGCCGCCGGGTGCCGGGGGCCGACACCTGCCTCGTGCGCGCGCTCGCCGCGCAGGTTCTCCTCGCACGGGCCGGCTACCCGACCGAGCTGCACATCGGTGCGATCCGCGGCCCCACCGGCGCGCTGGCGGCCCACGCCTGGCTCGAAAGCCGCGGCCAGGTCGTCATCGGCGATGACGCCAACCTGCCGGCCTACACAAGGCTCACGGGCCTGGCCGAGCGGCCGCGGCGGGGCGGGCCGGCACGCACCCAGAGCCGAGCGCTCAGGGCCAAACGCCCCCACCAAATGGGTAATTCACGCGATGTCCGCGCCGCGGTCCGGGCCTACGATGATGACACGGGACGGGGCCCGTTGGGTCCACCGTGACTGCCTCTTGTTGAGGCGCTGGCGCGGCGACAGGACGGCGGCCAGCGCCTCAACGACGCCCGGGAGGCGAGGCCGCGCCCCGGGCGGCCACCCACCACCTGCTGGCTGGGTGGGCCGCGCCAGTCCAAGGTGGCCCAGCGCGCGGCGCCGATGCGCGCGGGATCACCGGCGGGGCGCATTCACTCACCACGTGGGCGGCCGCGGCCTGAGGGAGCGCAGCGGCACGGGGTTGTGCGCGGGGTAGGGAAGCGATGGCGATCGATCTGGCACGCGGCCTGGTGGGCCCGCGCCACGACGCGGGGACGCGCGAGGGGCCCGAAGGGGAAGCCCGCTTTCTCTGGGTGCCGGTGGCGCTCATCGTGTTCGTCCTCATGGTGGCGACCTACTTCGTCGTGCGCTCGCTCGGCCTCTGGGCCGAGAACGACAGCGCCGTGCTCTCGAACGCGATCCGTGGCGTGGGTGCGCGCGCGGGGCTCGTCCCGGGGGCAGGCGAGCCACCCACCTACCCGAACGGCTATGCCTACCCGGCGATCTCGAACGCGCTGCTCGTCTTCACCGGCCTCAACACCCAGACGCTCCAGCAGCTCGTCTACCCGCTGCTGACGGCGTTCCTGGTGCTGCCGGCCTGGGCGCTCTACCGCGAGCTGACCGGCAGCGTGCGCGCCGCGGCGCTGGCGACGCTGCTCCTCTTTCTCCAACCGGAGTTCCTCTTCGTGATCCTGCGCGGCAGCCACGAGCGCGTCCTGCGCTTCTTCATGCTGCTCGCCTTCTGGCTGCTGGTGCGCAGCTTCCGGTTTCAGGATCAGCCCGGGCGCTTCGCCGCGCACGTGGCGCTGTTCTATCTGGTCGCCTTCGGGTTGGTTGGGACCAACGTTTTGTTCGGCCTCTCGTTTGTGTTCACGCTCGCCACCGCCATGGTCGGGGCCTACCTGTTCGGCCTCTGGCGGCGCGACTTGCGCGACCTCACCGGCAATGCGCCAGCACGGCTCGCCGCGGCGTGCATCGGCATCGTCGTGTTTGCCTTCCTCTCGGTCTTCTACCTGTTCCCGCCCTCGACCCAGAGCCTGCAGGCCGTGCGGGATCTCGTCGAGGGTGTGGGCCGCGTGATCGTGCCGCCCCCAGCCGGCGAGCCGGTGTACAATCCCTATGCCTCCATCGCCTCGGGCTGGACGAGCCTGCAGGTCTACTTCCTGATCAGCGTGAGCACGTACCTGCTCATCGTCATGTCGGCGCCGATCTGGCTCTGGCAGGCGTGGAACTGGCTAGCCCGGCGCTCCTCCCCCACCTCGACGGCGAACTGGCTCGCCTGGTTGCTCTTCGGCGCCTTCGCCATACAGGGCGCGCTCAGCATCCTCAGCGACCGCAGCGGCATGCTCGGCGGCAACCTCCAGCACCGCGCGTTTCCGTCGTTCGCGATGGTTGCCACACCGCTGTTCGCCGCGGCCTTCGTCCAGATTCGCACGCCGCCCTGGGGGCGCGCCCTGGTGGCAGCGACCCTCGCCTGCATGGCGACAGCCGCCTTCCTCAAGGCGACCAACGAGCCGAGCCTCAGCAATAAATGGACGTTCTACACCCAGCCGGAGCTCGAGGCGCTGATCTGGGCCGACACGAACAACCGGGGGACCGCTATCTGGGTCGGCCTCGACGAGCGGCTCAGCGCCGCCTACATGATGGCGACCGGCTACTCGCCCAACAAGAACGTCTGGGACATTTACCAGCCCAAGCCCAACACCCGCACCTTCCTCGTCTCCGACGTCACCTACCTGCAGAGCGTCCGCTTGAGCCGCCCGCTGCCGACGCTCGCGGGCGCCAACCGCATCTACGACAACGGCGCGGTGCAGTTCTACCGACTGCGGCCGCAGACGCCCTACCAGCGATGAGACGGCTGCGGGTCGGCTTCCTCACCTACGGGCTCGACCGGCCGCTCTCCGGTGTTGGTCGCGTCGCACTCGAGCTCGGGCGGGCGCTACGCGCCGATGAACGCTGCGAGGTCGTCTACCTCACGCCCTACCGCCGCGGGCCGTTCCACGGCGAGCCCGGCACCACCGCCTGCGCGCTGCCCGGCTGCGCGCGCCTGCCGGCGCTCATGGCGCTCGGCGGGCCGCTGATCGCCGTCGCCGCTCGGCGCTACCGGCTCGACGTCGTCCACGACCCGGTCGGCATCAGCCCCTTCACGCTGGGGCGGCGGTTCGGGGCGTTCCGGCGGGTCGTCTCGATCCACGACGCGATCGCCTTCCGGTTCCCCGAGGGGTATCCCTGGCTGAACAACTTCCTGCACCGCCGCTACGTGCCCGCCACGCTGGCGACTGTGGACGCGCTCATCACCGGCTGCGGGCACGCGCGCGACGAGATCCACCACTTCCTCAGCGTGCCGCGCGAGCGGGTCCACATCGCACCTGACGGGGTCGACCCCCGCTTTCGGCCGCTCGACCCCGCGGAGGCCTGCGCCGTGGTCCGCCGCCACGGGCTTATGGGTCCGTATGTGTTCTGCCTCGGTGCAATCCAGGCGCGCAAGAACCTCGACCGGCTCGTCGCTGCCTTCGCCGAGGTACGCCGGGCGATGCCCGAGCTGCAGCTCGCCATCGCCGGGCCGACGCTCTGGCACCACGCGGGGCCACGCGCCCAGATCGAGGCGCTGGGGCTCGGCGACAGCGTCCGGCTGCTCGGCTACGTGCCCGACGCGGACCTGCCCGCGCTGTACAGCGCGGCGCGCCTCTTCGTCCTGCCCTCGCTCTACGAGGGATTCGGCCTGCCGGTGCTCGAGGCGATGGCCTGCGGGACGCCAGTGGTCTGCTCGAATACGACCTCCCTCCCGGAGGTCGTGGGTGACGCCGCGCTGACCGCCGATCCCCGCAGCACGACCGAGCTGACGGAGGCGATGGCCCGGGCGCTCGCGGACGCCGCGCTGCGCGCCGAGCTGCGCCGCCGCGGCCTGGCGCGGGCGGCCGAGTTCACCTGGGAACGCACGGCCCACGAGACGATCAAGGTGTATCAGCAGGTGGTTGCGGCATGAACGCACCGAGGCTCAAACCCATCCCCGGGCTGGCCGATCTGGTCCTGGCCGTGCTGGTCAGCCTGGCCGCGGCGGCGCTGGCGCTCGTCAGCGCCCCGCCGCTCCTGCGGCTGCCGCTCGGCGTGCCGGCGGTACTGCTGGCGCCGGGCTACTGCCTGGCGGTCGCGCTCTTCCCGGACCGGAGCAGCCTGTCGCGCGTCGAGCGGCTGGCGCTGGCCGCTGGGGCCTCCCTCGCGATCGTGGCGCTGCTGTCGATCCTGCTCAACTATCTGCCCTGGGGTCTGCAGCCCGATGCGATCATCGGCGCGCTCGCCGGCTGGACGCTGCTCGCGGCGGGTGCCGCGGCGTGGCGCCGCCGCGCCCGGGCGCAGGCAGAGGACCCGGCGACCGCGGCCCCGCCGGCCCGC
>JBHOQZ010000181.1:0-2237 GCA_042408635.1 Chloroflexota bacterium | reverse complement strand
GGCCGCTTCCCCACCGGTCGCACCGGTCGTCGTCTCCCCGGCCGCCGCGTCGCCCGCGGCGGGTGCCGCGTCCGCGACCGGTCTGCCCAGCTACTACCCCGCCAGCTACGCCGAGATCGTCGAGGCCTCCAAGAAGGAGGGCAAGCTCAACGTCTACTCGATCATGTCCAAGCCCAACTGGGCGCCGGTCCTCGACGAATTCAAGAAGCGGTACAACTGGATCGACGTCGACGCGCCAGACCTCGACTCGGCCACCATCTTCGACCGCTACTACACCGAGACCGCCGGCAACGTCCGCAGCGCCGACATCATCATCACCTCGTCGCCCGACGCCTGGCAGGAATTCATCAAGAAGGGCGAGGTGCTCGAGTACAAGTCGCCCGAGGACGACAAGCTGCCGGCCTGGTCGAAGCTCGCCCCCGGCGTCTACACCGTCTCGAGCGACCCGATGGTCATCATCTGGAACAAGAAGCTTGTCCAGAACCCGCCCAAGACGATGGCCGAGCTGGGCGACCTGGCGACGCGGGAGGCGGCGCGCTACACGCCGGGCAAGATCGTCACCTACGAGGAGAACAACGGCACCGGCTTCGCCGGCAACTGGTTCTGGGCGAAGAAGGTCGGCCAGGATAAGGCGTTCGGCATGCTCGAGGCGATCGGCAAGACGAAGCCGAAGCTCGAATCCTCGGGCGGGCGCATGGTCGACGCCACGCTCGCCGGCGAGACCCCGCTCGGCTACTTCATCTCCCTCATCACCGTGCTGCCGAAGTTCCCCGCCGCCAACGACGTGCTGGGCTGGACGATGATCGGGGACGGCACGCCGCTCATCATCCGCGGCATGGCGATCACGAAGCGGGCGCAGGCCCCCAATTCCGCCAGGCTACTCATGGACTTCGCCCTCTCGGCGCCGGGGCAGATCGCCTGGTCCGAGGGCGGCCTCACCGCCTACCGGGCGGACGTCGCCGACCAGGCGAAGATCCACCTGAACAAGCTCGCGGCCGAGGTGGGCGAGCAGAACCTGGCCCCGTTCTCGCTCGACCCCGAGATCGCCGACGAGGCGAAGCGCGAGGCGTTCCGCGCCCGCCTGAAGACCGCGCTCGGCCGGTAGGAGGCCACGATGACCGCTCCGCAACCCACCGCCGGTGGGTACCCCGGTGGCTATCCCGCCACCACGACCACCGCGCCGAGCCGGGGCGAGGCGGCCCCGGCGGCGCGCGCGTGGCCGCTCGACCGGGCGGTCCAGTGGACGATCTTCGTGCTGGCGGCCATCCTCGTCGCCTTTCCGCTGGCGCCGATCCTCTACCAGAGCGTGCTCGACAAGCCGCTCTACGAGGCGGACAAGGTCCTCACGCTCAACAACTTCGCGCGCGTGCTCGCCAGCAACGAGTTCTGGACTACCTTGGGCACTACGCTGATCTTCGCCATCATCACCACCGTGCTCTCGGTCGTGCTCGGCACGTTCCTGGCGGTGGTGCTCACGCGCACCGACGTGCCCGCGTCGCCGGTGCTCAATAGCCTGCTGCTCATCCCGTTCTACGTCTCCCCGCTGGTGCTCGCCTTCGCCTGGGCGATCGTCTACGGTCCGGCCGGCTTCGCCACCCTCTGGGTGCGCACCACGCTCAACCTGCCGACCTGGGAGCTCTACACCGTCGGCGGCATGGCGCTCGTCTCGGCGATCTACTACGTGCCCTACACCTACCTCTACTCGACCGGCTCGCTCGCGCTCACCGACCCGCAGCTCGAGGACGCCGGCCGGATCGCCGGCGCCGGGCCGCTGCGCACGCTCTGGTCGGTGACGCTGCCGCTCTTGCGGCCGGCGCTCGCCTACGGCACGCTGCTGACGATCGTCTCGGCGGTCGAGCTGCTGTCGATCCCGCTCGTGCTCGGCAGCCCGGTCGGCATCCAGGTGCTCGCCACCTACCTCTACAAGCTCGGCCTCACCGGCGCGCAGATCGACTACGGCGCCATCGCCACCGTCTCGGTCCTGATGCTGCTCGTTATCACCTTCCTCGTGCGGCTCCAGACGGCGGTGACGGGGCAGGAGCGGCGCTTCGTGACCGTCGGCGGCAAGGCGACGCGCGGGCGGGTGCTGCAGCTGGGCGGGCTGCGCTGGCCGTTGGCGGCGCTGATCTGGCTCTACGTGCTGCTCGGCGTCATCGTCCCGCTGATCGGCATCGTGGCCCAGTCGGCCACCTCGTTCCTCAGTCCGCTGGTCAGCCCCTTCGAGCTGCTCACCAGCG
>JBHOQZ010000177.1:0-5273 GCA_042408635.1 Chloroflexota bacterium | reverse complement strand
GCCCCCACCGCCGGCGCGCTGCCGGTCGGGGCCCCGGGCGGGGAGGTGACACCGCTTGAGCCGGCGGGCGCGGGTTGAGGTGCGGGCGCCGAGGCCGGCGCCTGAGCCGGGCGGGCGGCCGGTGCCGCTGCGGTCGCCGTGGGATTGACGGTGAGCGTATCGGTCACGAGCACGCGCGGCGAGGGCTTGCCGACGTCGACGACGGCGGTGTCGGGCGTCTTGGGCAGCAGCTTGAGCCGGGCGATCGCCTGCTGCGCGATCCGCTTCACCGTCGGCGCCGAGACCGTCTCGGCCCAGCGGTCCTTCTGGGGGCGGGTGAGGCGCACCAGCACCAGCAGCTTGGGATCATCGTAGGGGAGGAAGGCGATGTAGGAGGCCTCCGTCTCCTCGGTGTAGCGGCCGTCGATCGGCACCTCGGCGGTGCCGCTCTTGCCGGCGACGTCGTAGCCGGGGATGAGAGCGGGCTTGGTCGGGCTGCGGTCGACCACCGCCTTCATCATGGTTGCCAGGTCGCGCGCGGCGTTGGGCGAGATCACGCGCCGGAACTCCTCGCGCCGCTCCTGGTCGGGGAAGAGATCGCGCGCGACGCGCCCGTCGGGCGAGATCACGCGCTCGACCAGCGATGGGCGGATGTAGGTGCCGCCGTTGGCGATGGCGGCCACCGCGGCCACCATCTGGATCGGGGTGACCGCGATCCCCTGCCCGAACGAGTTGGTCACGAGGTTGCCGCGGAACCAGCCGGGGTCGGTGTGGTCGATCAGGAGGCCCTCGGCCTCCCCGGCGATCCCCGGATCGTTCCTCAGGTCGAAGCCGTAGGGGCGCTGCGAGTGGGCGGGCTCGTCGTAGCCGAACGGGCGCAGGATGCCGGTCGGCCGGCCGAAGCCGAAGGCGCGCAGGTAGCTGTAGAATCGCTCCTCGCCCAACCGCGTCGCGGCCGTGCCCAGCCCGACGTTGCTCGAGCGCGCCAGGGCATCGGTCATGGTCTGGCGACCCGGCCCCTGAAGGTTCCAGTTGCGCACGGTGATGCCCGCGTAGCTGAATGCGCCAGTATCGTCGTAGACCGTGTCGGGCGTGACCGCGCCAGCGTCGAGAGCGGAGGCCATGGTGACCACCTTGAAGATCGAGCCGGGCTCCCACGCCTCCTGGATGGCGCGGTTCTTGAAGGTGTCGGCAGGCTTGTCGTAGAGGTCGGGATCGGTCAGGTCGAAGCGGGGGGTGTTGGCGAGCGCGAGGACGCGGCCCGTCTTCGGATCCAGCACGATGGCGGTGCCCGCCTCGGCGCGCCACTCGTGCACGGCCGCGTCGAGCTCGCGCTCGACGATCCGCTGCAACTGGCGGTCGAGCGTCGTCTGGATCGTCCAGCCGTCCTTGGGCTCCTCGAACTGGCGGGCTCCGAGCGCAATCACTTCGCCCTCGGTGTCGCGCTCGGCAAACAGCTTGCCCGGAACCCCGGCGAGGATCTCGTCCCAGGCGAGCTCGAGCCCAGCCAGCCCCTTGCCGTCTATGCCTACGAAGCCGAGCGTGTCGGGCGCGATGCTGCCCTCGGGATAGACGCGCTTGGGCTCTGGCTTGAGCACGATGTAGGCGTCCTGCAGCTCGGGCTTCTGGGCCAGGGCGCGGATCTGGTCGGCGACGCTGTGGGGTAGCCAGCGCTTCAGCAGGACTGGCGCCGCCTGGTCGAGCTTCAGCTTGCGCTGGAGCACGTCGATCGGCTCGTTGATGATCGGCGAGAGGAGCGCGGCGACCCGGTCGGGATCCTTGACCTGGCGCGGATAGGCGTAGAGCGAGTCGAAGTCGACACTGACCGCCAGCACGTGGCCCTCGCGATCGGTGATGGCGCCGCGGCGGGCCGGCACCTCCTCCTCGCGCCAGTGCTCGGAGCTGGCGAGCGCGCGGTAGTGCTCGTAGCGCACCACCTGGAGGAAGACGAGCCGGCCGGTGATGACGAGGCCGAACGCGAGCGCGGCGGTGAAGACGATGAACAGCCGCCAGAAGGAGATGTCCTGACCGGTCATGTGGTCGAACCTGCGCCGGGCGGGATCAGGGGTTGTTGAGGGTGGCGAGCAGCCCGTTCCAGAGCTGACGCAGCCGCAAGGACGCCTGCCCGAAGAGGTCGGGCTGGCTGGAGGGCAGGGGCGCGCGCTGGCGGGCCGCCTCCTCGGCGTCGATATCCGTGCGCTTGACGATCGCGCTCGCAGGCGCCTGCACGAACACCACGCGTTCGGGCGGCACCATCCCCAGGCGCGCCGCCGCCGCCTCGAGGCGCGGCAGGCTCTCGAGCTGGCCGATCTCGACGCGCAACTGCTCGTTGCGGGCGATCCAGCGGGCGCGCTCGGCTTCGAGGCGCTTGACGTCGTAGCCCAACGTCGCCACGGCGCTGCTCTGGCTGATGTAGAGCATGGCGATCAGGCCCAGCAGGACGACCAGGCCAATCGTGACGATCGGCAGCCGCGCCAGCCCGGCGTCGTGCCGCTTGCGCGCAGTCGCCCGTGGAGACATCACCCCGGCTGCCATCAACCCCCTCGTCCCTGGCCTTGCGGCGCGGTAATCCTACCACACTTTCTCCCCGAGTCCAGGTCCGCCCGCTCGCTTTCCGCCCCCGCCACGTACCGTTGTCGTGCGGACGAGTCAAAGTCGCTCGGCGGCGCGCAACCTGGCGCTGCGGCTGCGCGGGTTTGCCGCGATCTCGGCCGCCCCCGGCTCGACCGGCTTGCGCGTCAGCGCCCGCAGCGTCGGCAGCCGGCCGCAGACGCAGACCGGCACCTGGGGCGGGCAGACACAGGGGCGCTCCGCCGCGGCGATGAAGCGCTTGACGATCCGGTCTTCGAGCGAGTGGAAGCTGATGACCGCCAGCCGCCCGCCCGGCCGCAGCAGCTCCACCGCCGCCGCAAGCGCCCGCTCGAGCACCTCGAGCTCGCGGTTCACCGCGATCCGCAGCGCCTGGAAGGTGCGGGTGGCGGGGTGGCTACGACCCTGGCGACCGCCGGCCGCGCGCGCCACGAGCTCGGCCAGCCGCAGCGTCGAGTCGATCGGCGTCGTCGCGCGCGCGCGCACGATCGCCCGCGCGATCGCCCGGCTGCGCGGCTCCTCGCCGTACTGATAGATGAGGTCGGCCAGCGCCGCCTCGTCGAGCGTGTTGACGAGGTCGGCCGCGGTGGGGCCGGCGGTCGGGTCCATGCGCATGTCGAGCGGCGCGTCGACGCGGAAGCTGAAGCCGCGCCGCCCCGTCGTGAGCTGGTGCGAGGAGACCCCGAGGTCGAAGAGGACACCGTCCACGCCGGTGAAGCCGTGGGCGGCCGCCACCGCCGCCAGCGCCTCGAAGTTGGCGTGGACGACGACGGCCCGCGTCCCGTAGCGCGCCAGGCGCGCCCGGGCCGCCGCGACCGCCTCGGGGTCCTGGTCGAGCCCCAGCAGGCGCCCGTCGGGGGCGGTCCGGTCGAGGAGAGCCGCGGCGTGGCCGCCGCCACCGACGGTCGCGTCGACGAAGCGGCCGCCGGGCCGCGGCTCGAGCGCGGTCAGCGCCTCGGCCAGCAGCACCGGCGTGTGCTCGAAGGCGTCCGGCCCGGCCTCACCGGGCCGCACGGCCCGGTTAATCGAGGGGACGCCCTCCGTAGTCAGCGCGGCGGCCGGGGGAGCGGCGTTCACGGCTCGGCTGGACCCCGGCTCGGGCGGAGCAGCCGCGTCTGCCGGCTCCGCCCTCACGGAGGGGGCGGCGGGCAGCGGATCGGAGTCGGTCGGGGCTGGGCGGCGCCGGGCCGGTTGAGTGCGCCGCCGGCGAAGCGGTTTGGGCATCGCTAGATCCCCAGGTTGGAGAGCTGCTCGGCGATGAACTCGCCCTCCTGCTCGACCTTGGCGCGCTGCTCGGCCCACCGGCCGGCCGACCAGATCTCGATCCGGGTGTTGACGCCGATCACCACGGCGTCGCGCTCGATGCCGGCGTACTGGCGCAGGAAGCCGGGGAGGCTGATCCGCCCCTGCCCGTCGAGCTGGCAGTCGGTCGCGCCTGAGAACATGAGGCGCTGGAACTGGCGGGCGCCGGCCTGCGTCATCGGCAGGGCCGCGATCCGCTCGGCCAGGCGCTCCCAGTCGGCCATCGGGTAGACGAACAGGCAGCCATCGAGCCCGCGCGTCACCACCAGCCCCTGCGCCAGCCGGGCGCGGAACTTGGCCGGGATGGCGACGCGGCCCTTGTCGTCGACCGCGTGCTCGTACTCGCCGATGAACACTCGGAGTTATCCCCAGGGGGCCGGGGTTTTCCACCGTTTTCCGCCACTTTTCCCCACTCGCCCCCACCACGGCCAGTGTAGGCACGCCGCCGCACCCCCCGCAAGGCGGCCCGACACCAGCTTCCGAGGCGCTCCGAGAGCGTTCGCCTGCCGGCGCGATCGGCCCGCACGAGCCTGCCACGGGACCGGCCCCGCTCCCGCACCGGGGCATCTGCTCACGTTCTCAGGCTGGGGCGCGCCCGGCGAGCCGCCGCGGCAGCCGAAGGGGCCCGGCCAGGCGAGGTGGCGCATCGTGCCCGGGCGGGGAGGGGCTCGGCGGGCGACGACCAGGCTGCGGCGACGGGCTCCACGGCCAGGATCTCGGCCAGAAATACGGCTCAGCGGGCGACGACGAGGATGCGGCCGCAGCTCGGGCAGAAGACGGGCTCCGCGCTGGCGCGGGCGCGGTTGACCACCGGCAGCGGGATGGCAACGCGGCAGGCCTGGCAGGTGCTCTGCTCGACGCGCGCGACGGCGCGCCCTCGCTTCTCGGCCACCAGCCGGTCGTAGAGCTGGAGCGCGGCCGGATCGATCCCGGCCACGATCGATTCGCGGCGGCGGCGCGCGGCGCGGCCCTGCGCCCGCTCCGCCTCGATCTGCGCTGTGAGCCGCTCCTGCTCGGCCTGCCAGGCGCGCTCGACACGCGCCAGCTCCTCGCTCGTGCGACGCTGCTCGAGGCCGGCGCGCTCGACGGCGTCCATGGCGTCGAGCTGGCGATCCTCGAGCTGGCGCAGGCGCGCTTTCTCGTGCTCGACGTTCTGCGCCAGGTCGCTCAGCTCCTTGCTCGAGCGGATCGAGCCGTCGTAGAGCTTCTTCTCGTCGGCGGCCAGCCGCGTCCGCAGGCTGCCGACGGCCAGCTCCCGGTCGCGCAGCTCGCGCTCGGCCGCGCGCAGCGCCGACTCGGCCTGCTGCGCCGCCTCGCGGGCAGCCCGCAGCGCCGTCGACTCGCCCAGGCGCGCCTGGAGGGCGCGGATTTCGTGGCGCAACCGCTCGATCTCGACGTCGATC
>JBHOQZ010000175.1:0-1969 GCA_042408635.1 Chloroflexota bacterium | reverse complement strand
CGATCCACACCTACGTGACGCCACTGGCGGTGGTGGCCGCCGACCCGGAGCGCGCCCGGCGGCTCGCCCACGCCATCCGGCACCTCGGGCCCCACCGCTACGCCTACAAGAACCTCGCGCCGCTCGCCGACGCCCTGCTCGACTACCTCGACCGCCACGCTGCCGGCTGACCCTCCCGGGTGGGCCACGCGTCCGGGCACGCCCGAACTGCCACCGGCGCCCGCACGGCGAGACCAGGCGCCGAAGCACACGGGTCGCACACCGCGTTCACCATGCCCGGCCGCGTGATCTCGTCCGCGGCGCCCGATGGAGGGGCTAGGCAGCGGTACAGGGTGAGCCGCGCGGGCTGGTGCGCGGGCGCGGGCTGGTCGGGGTAGGCGGGAAGCTGCGGGCACACCGCCGTCGTGGACCGTGAGCGTCAACCGGTCGACCTAGAGGCTGAGCGCGGCGCGGCCGATCTGGGTGAGCGCCACGTCATCGATCGGCGGCTGGTTGAGGCCACTGCGGACGTCGCGGAAGTAGCGTTCGAGCGGCAGATCGCGCGCCAGCCCGGCCGCGCCGACGACCCGCAGCGCCAGGTCGATGATTTGGATGGCGTGGTTGGCGGCGGTGTACTTCGCCGCGGCCAGGTGCAGCGCCAGCTCCGCCCGCGCCGCCGGCCGCTCAACCCACGCCTCGGCCGTGGCGAACAGGAGGGTGCGCGCCTGGAGGAGCAGCACCTCCAACTCGGCGACGC
This sequence comes from Chloroflexota bacterium, assembly GCA_042408635.1. Classification (GTDB taxonomy): domain Bacteria; phylum Chloroflexota; class UBA6077; order FW602-bin22; family JBHOQZ01; genus JBHOQZ01. Next base: position 1,233 of record JBHOQZ010000175.1, on the reverse strand, counting down.
GGTGCTGCACGGTCGGCAGCTCAGCGATCGGCCCGGGCAGGCCGGCTGGGCGGCGCTCCCGCGCGTAGGCGACCGCGACATCACGCGCCGCCTGGGCCACCCCGAGGTAGACGGCCGAGACGAGGAGCGGCCCCCAGCCGCGGGCATCGGGCGCGCTCCTGGCCGCCTCGCCCGGCAGCCGCGCGTCGTCCGGGACGAAGACGTCCTCGACCACGATGTCGTCGCTGGCGGTCGCGCGCATGCCGAGGTTGTCCCAGACCGGATCGACGGAGACGCCCGGACTGTCGGCCCGGACCAGGAAGTTCGCGCGCCGGGGCGGCTCCTCACCGTCGACGACCGTCGCCAGCACGTCGAGGTGGCTGAGCGCGGACGCGAGCGTCGTCCAGCGCTTGCGTCCGCTCAGCCGCCAGCCGCCGGACACGCGCGTGGCGGTCGTCCGCGGCAGGCCGCCTCGGCTCGGGCTGCCGAGCTCGGGCTCGCTGTGGGCCGAGTTGATGAGCGCCCCGCGCTCGACGACCTCGCGGCAGAAGGCGGCGAAGCGCTCCTCCGGCCAGACGCGCGTCTCGGCCAGGCGGCCGACGTAAGCCAGGTGCATGCCGGCACCGAGCGCCGTCGAGCCGTCGCCGCGGGCGAGCTCGAGCTGCGCCAGCGCCACCTCGAGCGGGTTCGCACCGCGCCCGCCGTACTCCTCGGGCACGGTCAGGGCGAGGTAGCCCCCTGCCCGGAGCTCGCGGAAGCTCTCGACGGGGAAGGTGTTGTCGCGGTCGTGCCGGGCAGCGCGGGCGCCGACCGGCTCGGCCAGGCGGCGGGCGAGGTCGACCAGTTCGGCCTGGCGGGCGGTTCGCGGCCAAGGCATCGGCGTCTCCAGGTGGCGAGAGTGGGTGGGTAGGGCCGGCGCGTCGCTCCCCGGCGCTGCAGTGGCGCCGGGCAGGGCCAGCCGGTCTGCGCGATTTCGGGTCAAGCCAGCGGGCGCCCGGGGAGGTGGAGGTTGCGGAACGAGTGCGGACATCTTCGCCGGCCGGTTGATGCCGGCTCAACGGGTGGTCGTCCCAGCCCCCGGAGCCGCGCGGGGGCGAACCCCCGGGCGGTCGGGCGAACGCCTCCGGCGCGTCGCTTCGCGCGGGTTGCAACTCGCCGACCGTACCCCCGCCTTAATTCCGCAACCTCCATAACCCCCAGGTTGCGGGTGCGAAGCCGGCGGAAGCTGGCTGGGACCCCCGCTCGGGCGCCCGC
>JBHOQZ010000174.1:0-2054 GCA_042408635.1 Chloroflexota bacterium | reverse complement strand
CCGGGCGCGCGCCCGACCTCGCCGAGCGGCTGGGCCGGTTCCGCGCCTCGCTGCGCACGCTCGAGCGCCACGTCACGCGCGAGACCGAGCCGATCGGGCTGCGGGTGCCGCCGGGAGAGGAGGGGGACGATCAACGCCGTTGAGCTCTGCTACACGCCGATCGAGCACCTAGCGCCACGCCTGCGCCGCCGCGAGCTCTCGCCGGTCGAGCTGACCGAGGCGGTGCTGGCGCGCATCGAGCGGCTCGAGCCGCGCCTGAACGCCTTCATCACCGTGATGCGCGAGAGCGCCGGGCAGGCGGCCCGGGAGGCCGAGCGGGAGATCGGCGCCGGGCGCTGGCGCGGCCCGCTCCACGGCGTGCCGCTCACGCTCAAGGACCTCTACGACACCGCCGGAGTTCGCACCACGGCGGGCGCGCGGATCACGGCCGACCGGGTGCCGACGCGCGACGCCACCGTCACCGCACGCCTCCAGGCTGCGGGCTCGGTGATCGTCGGCAAGTGCAACATGTTCGAGTTCGCCTACGGCGCCGTCCACCCCGACTTCGGCCCCAGTCGCAATCCCTGGGCGCTCGACCGCTCGACGGGCGGATCGAGCAGCGGCTCGGGCGCGGCCGTGGCGGCCGGCCTCGGGTACGGCTCGATGGGCAGCGACACCGGCGGCTCGATCCGCCTGCCGGCGTCGCACTGCGGCCTCGTCGGCCTCAAGCCCACCTACGGCCTCGTGCCGCGCACGGGCGTGGTGGCGCTGTCATGGTCGCTCGATCACTGCGGCCCGATGACGCGCACCGTCTGGGACTGCGCCGCCATGCTCCGGGCCGTGGCGGGCCACGACCCGGCCGACCCCGGCTCCGCCGATCGCCCGGTGCCCGACTACCTCGCCGGGATCGACGGCGGCGGGCGCGGGCTGCGGGTCGGCGTGCCGCGCAATCACCTCCAGGATCTGGAGGCGTCGGTCGCGGCCGCCTTCGAGGCGGCGCTCGGGGTGCTGCGCGGGCTCGGTGCCGAGGTGCGGGATCTCGAACTGCCGGACGGGGAGGCGCTCACGTTGGCGAACCTCACCATCATCACCGGGGAGGCGGCCTCGTTCCACGCGGCATGGTTCCGTGAGCGGCCGGCCGACTACTCGGAGGCGGTGCGCGAGCGCCTGGAGGCGGGCATGGCGATGCTGGCGATCGACCTGCTGGCGGCCCAACGGGCCCGGCGGGCGCTGCTCGCCCGACTGGCCGAGGCGATGGCCGGGGTCGACCTGCTGGCGCTACCGACCTCGGCCGCGACCGCGCCGACGATCGAGAGTTTCATGGCGGCGCGCCCGATGGGCGCGGGCGGGGACGTCATCCTGCGCCGCGGGGGCCTGACCGGCCCGTACAACCTGGCCGGGTTGCCGGCGATCTCGATCCCGGCCGGCTTCGACGCGGCGGGATTGCCGATCGGCCTGCAACTGGTCGGCCACGCCTGGCAGGACGCGCGCGTGCTGCGCGCCGCGCGCGCCTACGAGCGCGCCACCGATTGGACCGCGCGTCGCCCGCCGCTCGACTGACCCGGCGACACCCACCAGGAGCGTCGGCACGGCGGGCTATGATTAGGTGCCAACTCCACTCCGGCAGCTCGTCGACCGGGCGACCGGAGCCCGTTCACAACGTTCGTGACCCGGCGCATCGGCCACGCCCGCCCCGGCCAGAGAACGAGCGCGGCATCGATCGACGCCGCGAGGAAGAGGGTTGCCCATGTCCGACCTACCGCCGCTGACGCTGGCGCTGACCGGCGACAGCATGCTGACCCGTCACGCCGCGCCGCGCGCCGACGAGGCGACCGCGCGCCTACTCGACCTCATCGAGGGCGCGGACGTCGCCTTCACCAACCTGGAGGTGGTCCCCAACAGCTTCCGCGGCTACCCCTCCAGCTCGTCCGGCGGCACCCACATGGCCGCCGACGCCCGTGTGCTCGACGATCTGACCGCCATGGGGTTCAGCCTGTTCGCCTCGGCGACCAACCACTCGCTCGACTACCACATCGAGGGGGTGCTGGCGACGCTGGAGGCGATCGAGCAGCGCG
>JBHOQZ010000173.1:0-5442 GCA_042408635.1 Chloroflexota bacterium | reverse complement strand
CCGGGCGCGTGGCGCGGTTGGGGCGGCGGGAGAGGGGCGCGACGTGTGTTGCCAGGTGCGGGGAGTCGCACCGCTGGGGGCGGAGACGCCGGGCCGCGGTGAGGCGGCCGACCCGGCGCCGACCGGAGGAACCTCCCGTCGTGGTCCCCCGGGGCGACCTCAGCGGTAGATGGCGACCAGGTCGATCACCAGGTGCAGCGTGTCGGTCGAGTAAACGGCAATCGACCCCGCGTTCTGGGACGGCGACCTCGGCAGGCCGGTCGTCCAGAGGTTGAAGGCGATCGGCGTCACCGGGTTGAGCGTCGAGGCGTTCGGGCGGTTGGCGTCGGGCACGTCGCCCGGGAAGACGGTGACGAAGCCGCCGCCGCTGCCGCCCACGATCGTGACATTGATAACCACCCCGCTCACGTCGGTCGGCACGGTGTAGGCGCCGCCGCCGGCCGTCGGGAAGGTGCGCCCGGCGATCGAGAAGCGGCGGATGGTGCCGCCCTGGATCGGGCCGGGCTGGATGGGCACGCCGTTCTGGTCGTAGCCGGTCGTCTGGATGTTCTGGGTGACGCTGATCGGACGCATGTCCACCACGCGCACCGGCACGATGAACTCGATGTTGCGCGTGCCGGTGGGCGTCGTGGTCGCGGTGGCGATCGCGGTCGGCGTGCCCCCGGACGGGGTGGTGGTGATGGTGGCGGTGCCGGTCGCGGCGGTACCGGTGCTGGTGGGCGTGCCGGCAGTGGTGGTGCCAGTGCTCGTCGTCGTGCCGGCGGTCGTCGTGCTGATACCGGTCGGTGTACCGGCGGTCGTGGTGTCGGTGCTGGTGGGCGGGCCTGCGGTGCCGGTGGTCGTCACGGTTGCGGTGCTGCCCGTCGGCTGGGCCGCGGCGCGGACCGATCCGGCCGGTTCAGCCGGCCGCGCCCAGACCGCCGGCTCCAGAGCGACGAGAGCGACCAGCGCCAGCAGCGCCAGCTACGCCCCAATTATCTTCGCGCGTATGAGCCAATCCCTCCACTTCCACGCGTCGCAACCCTCGCTGGCAGGCCGCCTGGACTAGACGGCCGCCGACTCCCCTGGACGCGTGACGGCCGCAACATGTGTACCATCTCTGCCGAATTGGGGGGCCGGGACGGAGGGGTGCCGCCGCTGGTGGAGCGGGCGGGACCGGTTCGGGGAGGCTGCGGTGCGCCGGCGCGCCGAACCGGAGGGTGGGATCCGGCGCGCCGGCGCGGCGGGTGGGTCAGCGGTAGATCGCCACGAGGTCGACGACGAGGTCGAGGGGATTGGTCGAGAAGGCCGCCAGCGTGCCGGCGTTGGCCTGCCCGGCGGTGGGGATGCCCATGGACCAGAAGTTGAAGGCGATCGGCGTCACTGGGTTCACGGTCGAGACGTTGGGCCGCTGGCTGTCGGGGACGTCGCCGGGGAAGATCGTCACGAACCCCTCGGCCGGCCCGCCGACGATGGTCACGTTGAGGTTGACGCCGTTGATGTCCGACGGCACGGTGTAGGTGCCGCCGCCCGCGGTCGAGAAGGTGCGCCCAGCGATCGAGAACCGGCGCACGGCATTGGGCTGGAGCTGCCCCGGCTGGATGGGCGCGCCGTTCTGGTCGAAGCCGATCGTCTGGATGTTCTGGCCTGGGTTCGACGGGCGCGTGTCGATGATCCGCACCGGGGTGATGAACTGGACGTTGCGGGTGATCGGCGGCGGCGGCGGGCCCACCGTCGCGCTCGGCGTGGCCGGCGCCGTGGTCGGGGTGGCGGGCGACGTCGTCGGCGTCGACGCCTGGCCGGTCACCGTTACGCTGCCCATCATAAGGGTCGGGTGGAGCGTGCAGAGGTAGTTGTAGGTGCCGGGCTGGGTGAAGGTGAAAGAGTACTTCTGAGCGGTGCTGAGGTTGCCCGAGTTGAGCGGCCCGGAGCCGCCGGTGCTGGTGACGTTGTGGAGGGAGGGGCCCTTGTTCTCCCAGGTCACGGTCGTGCCGACCGTCACGCTCAGCGACCCAGGCGAGAAGGTGAAGTCCCTGATGTCCACCGACGCCGTCTGAGCGGCCGGCCGGGCCCAGGCCGCCCCGTCGTCCGAACGCCAGAGTCCGCCCGCCAGGGCCAGCCCGGCCACGGCCACGGCGAACCCGGTTGCCAGCTTCATGCGCATCGCCATCCTCCTCGCTCGCGGCCGGGTCACGCGGTTGCGGCCCGGCTCACGGGTGTGCTCCTGGCTGTTCATACGGGCGCGGGATACACACGCTAGCGCGAGGCCCGGCACCCATGGCCGGACCGCTTACAGCCAGGCGAGTGGGCGGCCCTTCCACCCCCCCCGGTCGCTGGTGGCGTGTCCAGGTGGGAGGCCGGGTGGGAGGCCGATCGGTGGCGGGGACTCGGTGCCGGGCAGCGTGGGGTGTGGTGAGGGCTGGCCGGCCGCGGTTGCGAGCCGGCGCCTGGACGCCTGCCGTATTCGCGTGTGCAGGCACGCTGCTGTAACCTGTCGGCGTATTCTGGAGTGAGGCAACTGCGATCGGCGGCGAGGTTCGGCATGGCGTCTCGCGCGGGCAGGGCGACGGCCCGGGGGAAGGCGGCATGACCCGCGGCTGCCCGGTGGCGTCGTTCTCGGCCGGGCCGGACCCGACGGTGCCGGGCGGTCCATCGTGGGCTGAAGGCGTGCCAGGTCGAGGCGAACGGGAGACCAGGGCGTCGGCTGCCTCCGAGGGGAGCGCGGATCTGGGTGTCTACATCGAGCCGATCTACCGGTTCGTCTACGCCCGCATCGGCATCCGCGAGGACGCGGAGGACGTCACTTCGCAGGTCTTCGTGAAGGCAGTGCGCTGGGCGGACACCGCGCGGGGCGAGCTGAGCCTGCGGAGCTGGCTCTACCAGGTCGCGCGCACCTCGATCGCGGACTACTGGCGCGAGCGCTACCGGCGCGACGCCCAGGTAGTGCCGCTCGAACCGGCGCGCGCCGCCTCCGTCGACGACGACCTGGACGATGAGGCGTCCGAGGCCCCCTGGCTGGCCGCCGAACCGGCAGAGGCGGAGCCAGGTCACGAAGCGGCGCTGGTGGTGCGCGAGATCCTCGACCAGTTGCCCGAGAACTACCGGCGCGTGCTCACCTTGCGGTTTCTGGAGGCGCTTCCCATCAAGGCGGTAGCGGCGATCATGCAGATCAGTGAAGGCAACGTCAAGGTCCTGCAGTACCGTGCACTGCAGAAGGCAGCCCAGATCGGGAGCGCGCGGCGATGAGGGAGCGCTACGACCACCTCGACCGCGCCATCGACGCGCTGCTCGACGATCGGCGCCCCGACGATGATCTGTCGGCCGAGGAGCGCGAGCTGCTGCGCGTGGCCGCCTACCTGAAGTCCGCCCGCCCCGGTGCCACCGATCCCCGCCCCGAGTACCTCCAGCAGATGGCCAACCGGATCCAGCGCGAGTGGGCCGCAGTGGCCGACGCCGCGAAGTCGGCCGGCGGGGGCAGTGCGGTCGCCTCGGCGGCCGGCGGCGAGAGCCACCCGCCGACGCCGGTCGGCGGGCGGCCCTACCGGCGCGTCATCCCGCTCGTCTCCCGGCGTGCCCTGCTCATCGGCGCGGCTAGCTTCGCCGCGGGCGTGGCGATCTCCGTCGTGGGCCGGCGCCTGCTCGAGGGCGAGACAGGCCCGGGCGGCCCGCCCGAGGGGGTGGCGGTCGAGCCGGGCGCGACGTGGTGGCGTGTCGCCAGCCTGGCCGAGCTGCCACCCGATGCCGTCGTCCGCTTCACGGCCGGCTCGCGGCTGGGCCACCTGATCCGACGGGGTGAGGCGATCAGCGCGCTCTCGGCGATCTGCACCGACAAGCCCTGCCTGCTCGACTACCAGGCCGCCAGCACCAGCTTCCTCTGCCCGTGCCACGGCATCGAGTTCGGCCTCAACGGCCAGCAGCGCACCGGTCTGGACGAGTACAGCCGGCCGCTGCCGCCGCTGCCGCCGTTCCCGGTGCGCGTCGTCGCGGGCGACGTTTACGTTTGGAGCGCCTGAGGCGCCGCGTCCACGCCCGCCTCAGCCCCCCACCTCCCGTCGAGCCAGCGCCCCCAGCCGGTCCAGCGTGCCCCGAACGTCTGCCTCGGTCGTGCGGGGGGTGATCGTGGAGAGGCGCAGCACCGTCTGCCCGCGCAGCACCGTGCTGGTCACCGCGGCGAACCCGTCAGCGAACAGAGCGTCGACCAGGCGCGCGTTGAGCCGGTCCACCTCATCGGCCGAGCGCCCCGGCGGCGCGTAGCCGAACGTGACGACCGCGAGCTGGGCCGGGGTTACTACCTCCCAGGGCGGTGTCGCGCGCAGGTGCGCCTCCGCCGCCTCGGCCAGCGCGATCCCCCGTGCCACCGCCGCCCGGAACGCGCGCGTGAGCTGGAGGCCGTAGTCGCAGAAGTTGACCTCTTCCCACCCGCGGTCGATGTCCCGCAAGTACTCGGGCAGGATGCGGAACGCCGCGCGCAGCTCGGCAGCATCGCGCACGAGAAGAGCCACTTGTGCGGGTCGACGGCGAGCGAATCGACCGCACCGAGGCCGCGCAGGGCGGCCCGCCCCGCCTCGGTCAGCACGGCCGCCGCGCCGTTGGCGCCGTCGGCGTGCAGCCAGAGCCCCTCGCGCCGGCAGAGCTCCGCCAGCTCCGGCAGCGGGTCGACGGCGCCGGTGTTGGTGGTGCCGGTATTGGCGACGACGAGGAACGGCGTCCGGCCGGCCGCGCGGTCGGCGTGCCGGGCCGCGCGCAGGGCGTCGATCTGCAACCGGAAGTCGGCATCGCTCGCCAGGCGGCGCAGGTGCACGGGCGCGAAGCCGAGTACGCGCCAGGCACGGTCGACCGAGGCGTGGGTCTGGTCGGAGCGGTAGGCGACGGCGCGGGATCAGTCCGCCGCGGGATCGGGCGCCGCCCCGAGCCGGCTGTGGCGCGCCAGGGCAAGGGCGGTGAGGTTCGCCAGCGATCCCCCGCTCACGCAGAGACCGCCAGCCCCCTCGGGCAGTCCGCAGAGCCCGCGCAGCTAGTCGAGCGTCACCAGCTCGATAGCGGCCGGCCTCGACGCTTCTAACCAGGTGCCGGCGAAGACGTTGAAGCCGGCGGCGAGCGCATCGGCGAACGCACCGAGCAGGTTGCTCGGGCCGGGCACGAAGGCGAAGAAGCGCGGATGGTCGAGGGGCATGCTATGGGAGAGGACGTCGCGCTCGATCCGGTCGAGCACCGCGGTGGGGTCGCGGCCCATCTCAGGCGGAGGCTGCGCGAGCGCCGCCTGAGATGGGCCCGGTCGGCAGGTCGCTTGGTCGGTAGCTCCGGCAGGCGCGACGAGTGGTCGACGAGAACGTCCACGACGCGGTAGCCGATCGCCCACAGCGTCTCGGGCGGCAATTGCAGCTCCGCGTTTGCGTGGACCTCGACGTCGCCATCCCGCATCCGGCGCACCCGCTACGAGAGGAGGCCGCGCTGCGCGGCGAG
>JBHOQZ010000168.1:0-3977 GCA_042408635.1 Chloroflexota bacterium | reverse complement strand
GCGGGCGGGCACGTGGGCGCGGCTGCGGCGCCGGCCGATGGGGCTGCTCGGCCTGGCGGTGCTGCTCGTCTTCGCGGTGGTGGCGGCGGCCGCGCCGATCGTGGCGTCGAAGGATCCCCTCCAGCAGAGCCGGCGCGACGCTTTCAAGCCGCCGTCGCTGGACTACCCGTTCGGCACCGACGAGTTCGGGCGCGACCTCTTCAGTCGGGTCGTCTACGGCGCACGCGTCTCCCTGCTGAGCGGGGCGGCGGCCGTGCTGATCGCCTTCTCGGTCGGCGTGCCGCTCGGGCTGGTGGCCGGCTACTTCGGCGGCCTGACCGACAGCATGGTGATGCGCTGTCTCGACTTCCTGCTGGCGGTGCCAGCGATCCTGCTGGCGATGGCGATCGTGGCGGTGCTTGGCCCCAGCTCGCTCAACGCGATGCTGGCGGTGGCGACCGTGAGCGTGCCGGCGTTCGCCCGGTTGACGCGCGCGAGCACGCTCAGCCTGCGGGCGCGCGAATTCGTGCTGGCGACCCGCTCGATCGGCGCGGACGACCGCTACCTGATGTTCCGCACGATCCTGCCCAACGCCATCGGGCCGCTGCTCGTGCAGGTGACGGTCGCGGCGGCTCAGGCAATCCTGCTCGAGGCGGCGCTCTCCTTCCTCGGGCTGGGCACGCGCCCGCCCGAGCCGAGCTGGGGCCAGATGCTCAACACCGGCCGCTCCTTCCTCCACCAGTCGCCCTGGTACGGGCTGTTCCCTGGTATCGCGCTGACGCTCACCGTGCTCTCGCTGAACAACCTCGCCGACGCGCTTCAGGCGGCGATCGGCGGCTCGCGGCTCGACGCCGTGCGCGGAGGCTGAGATGGGGCGCTACATCGCGGTGCGGCTGCTCCAGCTCATCCCGGTGCTGCTGCTCGCCTCGATCGCGATCTGGCTGATGGTCTACCTGCTGCCGGGCGATCCGGCGATCGCGCTGCTCGGCCCGGACGTCACCACCGAGCAGCTCGAGCGTGAACGGGCGCGCATGGGCCTGGACCGGCCGCTGCCGGTGCAGTATGCGCTCTGGCTCGCGCGCGTGGTCCAGGGCGACCTGGGCGTCTCCTACCTCAACAGCAAGCCGGTGACGGAGCTGCTGGCGCAGCGGCTGCCCGTGACCCTCCAGCTCACGGTGGCGTCGCTGGTGGTGGCGATGCTGATCGCCGGGCCGCTCGGGATCGCCTCGGCGCTCTGGCCGCGCTCGCCCGTGGGCCTGCTCGCCTCCGCCTACAACGGCCTGGCCATGGCGGTGCCGACGTTCTGGCTCGGGATCCTGCTCGTGCTCTTCTTCGGGCTCGGCCTCAAGTGGCTGCCGACCTCGGGCTACGTCGCCCTCTGGGAGGACCCCGGCAAGGCGCTGCGGTTCCTTATCCTGCCCGCCTTCACGCTCGGCGCCTACGTCTCGGCCGTGCTCGCGCGCTTCACGCGCGCCTCGCTGCTCGAGACGCTGGGCGAGGACTACGTCCGCACCGCCAGGGCGAAGGGGCTGAGCGAGCGCGCGGTCGTCGTCGGCCACGCGCTGCGCAACGCGCTCATCCCAGTGGTGACGGTCGTTGGCCTCCAGTTCGGCGCGTTCATGGGCGGCGCCGTCATCACCGAGGCGATCTTCGACTACCCCGGGCTGGGCCGGATGCTGCTCCAGGCGATCCTCCAGCGCGACTACACAGTTGTGCAGGGGACGATCCTGTTTGTGGTCACGGCGTTCGTCGTCATCAACCTGCTCACCGATCTCGCCTACGCCTGGCTCGACCCGCGGATCCGCTACGCGTAAAGAGGAGGAAAGCCATGACGCACCAGCACCGCGCGGCCGAGCCGCGCCCGAGCGCCACGCCTGAACCGTCGCCCCTGTCGCACCTGTCGCGCCGCGCCCTGCTGCGCCGCGCCGCGGCGACGGCGGCCGCCCTTGCCCTCGGCGGGGGCCTGGTTGGTCGGTCGGCATCCGCTGTGACGCCGGGCGTGGCGGGCGAGGGTCGGGCGGCGTCGCGCCGCCAGACGGGCGGCACGCTCACGGTGGCGCTGCCGTTCGACTTCCCCACGTTCGACCCGTTCCAGCTCTCGTTCCAGAACTTCATGATGATCCAGAACCAGTACGACACGCTGATTCGCTACGACAAGAACCTCACGCCCCTGCCCGGCCTGGCCGAGTCGTGGGAGCTCGCCTCTGACGGCACCGGCGTGACGCTGAAGATGCGGCGCGGCGTGAAGTACCAGAGCGGCCGGGAGTTGGTGGCCGACGACGTGGTCAAAAACTTCGAGAAGGCGGCCGACAAGGACCGCGGCATCAACATGCTGCCGGCCGTCCAGTCTGTCGACAGCGTGACGGCGCCCGATGCGAGCACGGTCGTCATCAAGATGAAAAGGATCTCGCCTGAGATCACCGACATCCTCCAAGCGATGGCGATCATCGACCCGAGCGGCATGGAGGGGCTCAAGCAGCGCACCGCGGGCAGCGGCCCGTTCCGCTTCGTCGAGTGGGTGCCGGGCGATCGGCTGGTGACCGAGCGCAACCCCGACTACTGGGGCAAGAACGGCCCCTACCTCGACCGCGTGATCTACAAGATCTTCAACGACTCGGACGCGATGGTCGCGGCGCTCCAGTCCGGGCTGGTCGACATGGTCGCCAACCTGCCGCCGAAGGACATCCAGCGCCTCAGCGGCGATTTCAACCTCGTCAAGGGCTACCCCGGCGCACTCACCTACGAGCTGCGGATCAACCCGACCCGGCCACCGTTCGACAACAAGCTCGTGCGCCAGGCGTTGCAGTACGCGATCGACCGCGAGGGGATCGTCGCCACCGTGCTGTTCGGGGCGAGCGAGCCGACGGTGCTGCCGTTCAGCCGCTACTCGCCCGCCTACGACACCTCGACCCTCGACACCTACAAGTTCGACCTGCGCAAGGCGAAGGACCTGCTCGACCGCTCCGGCGTCTCGACCCTGCGGGCGAGCGCGATGGTAACGGCCCAGTTCCCCGAGCTGGGGGCGATCGCCCAGGTGCTCAAGGATGACCTGAACCAGATCGGTTTCACACTCGACATCGAGGTCGTCGACCAAACGGAGGGCACGCGCCGGCTGCTCGCGGGCGATTTCGCCTGTACGCCGTCGTTCTCGGGCAACACGCAGAAGTACCCGACGCGCATCGCGCTCAACAGCATCTACCGCACCGCCAACAACCCGGTCTGGGGCGACAACGTCCCGAAGGCGTATGTGGACGCGATCAACGCGGCCAACTCGACGGTCAACAAGCAGGAGCAACTCGCCGCCTTCAAGCGGATCAACGAGGCGCTGCTCGACGAATCCTGGGTGATCAGCATCGCCTACCGGCAGAGTGTCTTCGCGCTCGCGAGGTACGTCCAGGGCTTCGACTACACCGTCGACGACATGCTCGTCTTCGAGAGCACGAGCCTCGCGCGGTAGCGCGAGGGATACCCGACTCGGAGCCGCGCGGGGGTAATGGATGATGCGGAATAAACGCGGGGAATGCGGTCGGCGGGCTGAAGCCCGCCGGGTACCCGCTTGCGGGTGGCAACGCGTTCACCGCGTCTGCCCAGCCGCCCCGGGGGATCACCCCCGGGCTGAACGTGCGAAGCCCCTGCGGGGGCTGGGACGACCGCCCGTGAGCCGGCTCCGGGTACCCGCGAAGCGGGTGGGGCCTCGTCCTGCCTTCGCGCCGGGTTCAGCCGGCCGACGGGCATGCCCGCACTCTTTCCGCACCGTGCATAACCACCGAGCTGAGGTGGCGAAGCCCCCTGCGGGGGGCTGGGACGGGCGCTGGTGAGCCGGCTTATGGAGGGTGCGGATTTAATGCGGAGGTACGGTCGGCCAGCTTCAGCCGGCCGGGTACCCGCTTGCGGGAGGGGCACGCACCGATCGCGTCCGCCCGGACGCCCGGGGTGACCCCCCGGGCTGAGGGTGCGAAGCCTCCTCCGGGGGCTGGGACGCGTACGCGTGAGCCGGC
>JBHOQZ010000163.1:0-7663 GCA_042408635.1 Chloroflexota bacterium | reverse complement strand
GCCTCCTTCCTGCTCGCGCTGCTCGTGAGCCTGCCGGTCGGCATCCTCTCGGCCACCAAACGCTACACGCTCTGGGACAAGTCGGCCATGCTGGCGGCGCTGCTCGGCCAGTCGATCCCCGGTTTCTGGCTCGGCCTGATGCTGATCTCGATCTTCGCCGTCCAGCTCGGCTGGCTGCCCTCCTCCGGTCGGGGCGAGGGCGCCGAGGGCGTGCGGTATCTCATCCTGCCCAGCGTCACCCTCGCCTCCTTCCTGGTCGGGCTCCTCATCCGCCTCACCCGCTCCGGCATGCTCGAGGTGCTCGACCAGGACTACATCCGCACCGCCCGCGCCAAGGGCCTGCGCGAGCGGAGTGTGCTGGTGGGCCACGCGCTCAAGAACGCGCTCATCCCTCTCATCACGGTGATGGGCATCCAATTCGGGACGCTGCTGGGCGGTGCGGTCGTGACCGAGACGGTGTTCGCCTGGCCCGGCGTCGGCAGCCTCGTGGTCCAGGCGATCTCCCAGCGCGATTACCCGGTCGTGCAGGCGATCGTCTTCTTGCTCGCCGCCTGCTTCATCCTGATCAACCTGGCGGTCGATCTGCTCTACCACCGGATCGACCCGCGCATCAGGCTCGGGTAGGCGGGGGGGAGTCGGAGCGATGACGACGGTGGCGACGGAGCAGCGGGTCGGGCCGGGGGAGGGCGAGTGGCTGCGCGCGCAGGCGCGGCCCAGCCGCCTCGGCCGCGCCTGCCGCCTCCTCCGGCAGCACACCCTCGCCCTGGCCGGGCTGGTGCTCCTGCTGGGCGTGGTGCTGACGGCGCTGGCGGCGCCCGCGATCGCGCCGGCCGACCCGCTGCGCCAGAGCATCGCCAACCGGCTCAAGCCGCCGCTCAGCCCGGATCGGCAGGGGCGCGTCGCGCTGCTGGGCACCGACCAGCTCGGGCGCGACATCCTCAGCCGCGTCGTCTGGGGCAGCCGCCTCTCGCTGCTGATCGCCTTCAGCGGGGTGGTGATCTCCTGCCTGGTCGGCTCATGCCTGGGGCTGCTCACCGGCTACTACGGCGGCTGGTTCGACTCGGCGGTCGGGGCGCTGGTCAACCTCCAGCTCGCCTTCCCGCTCATGCTGCTGGCGCTGGCGGTGGTGGCGCTGATGGGGGCGAACCTCCAGAACATCATCGTCGTCTTCGCGCTCACGAGCTGGCCGATCTACATGCGCACGGTCCGCAGCTCGGTGCTCGCGCTCAAGCAGTTCGAGTTCGTGCAGGCGGCCCGGGCGGTCGGGCAGCGCGATCTGCGGATCGTCTTCGGCCACGTGCTGCCCAACATCATCAGCCCGATCATGGTGATCGTGTCGTTCGAGGTGGCGCGGCTGATCATCCTCGAGGCGGCGCTCGGCTTCCTCGGCCTCGGCATCCAGCCGCCGACCCCGACCTGGGGCAACATGCTGGCCGACGGCCGCGAGTACATCCGTGACGCCTGGTGGCTCGCCACCTTCCCGGGGCTCGCCATCATGCTCACCGCCGCCTCGGTCAACTTCATCGGCGACGGCCTGCGCGACGTGCTCGACCCGCGCGCCCGCTTCCGCGAGGGAACCTGACGTGACCCGCCGCCCGACCAGCCCGGTACCGACCAACCAGGGAGGAGCAACCCGATGACGATCCAGATGGAGCCCACCCGCGCCGCGCTGGCGTCGCCGACGGCGCGCGTGGCCGAGTACATCGCGACGGCGCGCTTCGAGGACCTGCCGACCGAGGTCGTGGCCGCGGCCAAGTGGCTGATCCTCGACGGGGTCGCCAACGCGATCGGCGGGGTGGCGCTCACCCCCGGCCGCCTCCAGCTCGAGCTGTTCGAGGAGTTCGGCGGCGCCCCGCAGGCGACGGTGCTCGCCACCGGCCGGCGGCTGCCGGTGACCTCGGCTGCCTGCCTCAACGCCGCCTTCGCCAACCTGCTCGACTTCGACGACACCTACAAGACGCTCGCCCACCCCGGCGCCACCGCCATCCCGCCCGCCTTCGCCGTGGGCGAGTACGTCGGTGCCTCGGGCCGCGAGGTGATCAACGCGGTGGTGCTCGGCTACGAGGTGCCCTTGCGAATCACCTGGGCGAGCCTGAGCACGCCCGAGCGCTACCGGCAGGTCTGGGGGCTCTCGGTCTGGGGCACGTTCGGCGCGGTGGCGGCCGCGGCCGCGCTCCTGCGCCTCACGCCCGAGCAGACGCGCCACGCGCTCGGCCTGGGCGGCTTCAACGCGCCGGTGCCCAACATGCGCAAGCTCGGCCTCGAGCTCGAGGAACGCCCCTTTAGCTGGACCAAGAACAACTACGGCTGGGCCGTGATGGGCGGCGTGCTGGGCGCGCTGCTGGCCCGGCGCGGCTTCCGCGGCAACGCCTCTATCCTCGACGGGGAGCGCGGCTTCTGGGCGATGGCCGGCTCGGACCGCTGCGACCCCGAGAAGATCGTGCTGGGGCTCGGGCGCGACTACTGGCTGCCAGACACCGGCTTCAAGCCCTACGCCTGCTGCCGCTGGACGCACACAACGCTCGACGCCGTCCGCCAGCTCATGGCCGAGCGGCCCGGCCTCGACCCCGCCGCCATCGAGCGGGTCGAGATCGCGACGTTCTTCGAGCTCTCGAACAACTTCGCCGCGGGGTTCCCGCAGAACATCGTCGACGCGCAGTTCAACCTGCGCCACGTCGTCGCGCTCGAGCTGCTCGGGCGCTCGCCGGCCCGGGGGCTGAGCGAGGCCGACCTGACCGACCCGACGGTGCGCAATCTCACCGAGCGCATCCACGTCCGCAACGACCCGGAGGCGGACCGCCTCTACTTCGAGGCGGGTAAGATGCTGGCGCGTGTGCGGCTGGTGCTGCGCGACGGCACAGCGCTCGCGGCCGAGGAGGCGGTGCCGTGGGGCAACCCGGGCCGCCCGTTCACCTAGGCCGACCGGCTGGCGAAGTACCGGGCGCTGACCGAGCCGATCGTCGGCTGCCAGGCGAGTGAGCGGCTGGCGCAAGGGATCCTGCACCTGGAGACGGTCGAGGACCTGCGCACGATCCTGCCGGCCGCGCGCTGACCACCAGGCTCAACCCGCGGCCACGGGCTGGCGGTCCGGCACGGGCCGTCCGGCGGAGCGGCGCCGGTTCGATCACGCTGAAGGAGCGAGCATGCGTCTTGCCGTTGGCATCGACATCGGGGGCACCTTCACCGATGTCGTCGGGTACGACTACGACGGCCGGCAGGTCTACCTCGCCAAGGTGCCCACCACGCCGGCGGACCTGGCCGGCGGGCTGCTCGGCGGCTTGCAGCGCCTGCTTGAGCTGGCGGGCGCGCGTCCGACCGAGGTCGAGCGCCTGATCCACGGCACGACGATTGCGACCAACGCGATCCTCGAGGAGCGCGGCGCCCGGATCGGCATCCTCACGACCGAGGGGTTCGAGGATACGCTCGTCATCGGCCGGCAGAAGCGGTCGCAGATGTATAACCTCTTCATCGACCCCGAGACGCCGCAGTTCCTGGCGCCGCGCCGCCGCATCAAGGGCGTGCCCGAGCGGCTCGACCCCGAGGGCAACGTCCTGCGCCCGCTCGACGAGGCAGCGGTGCGCCGCCTGGTGACCGAGCTGGTCGAGGGGCACGGCGTCGAGGCGCTGGCGGTCTGCTACCTCTTCTCCTTCCGCAACCCCGCGCACGAGCAGCGCACGCGCGCCCTGGTGGCGGAGCTCTACCCCGAGCTGCCGGTCTCGCTCTCGAGCCTGATCGACCCGAAGTTCCGCGAGTACGAGCGGCTGGTCGTCACCGCCTTCGACGCCTACGTGCGGCCTGTGATGGCGCGCTACCTCGACGGGCTGCGGGCGCGGCTGCACCAGCTGGGCGCCGACATCCACCTCGAGATCATGCAGTCGCGCGGCGGCATCACCGGCGCCGAGACGGTGGTCGAGCGCACCGTGGCGACGATCCTCTCCGGCCCGGCCGCCGGCGTGATCGGCGCGCGCTACGTGGCCGGCGCGGCCGGGGAGGAGAGCATCATCACCGCCGACATCGGCGGCACGAGCTGCGACGTGGCGCTGGTGCAGGGCGGCAAGCCGCTCGTGTCGAGCGAGGGGAAGATCGGCACCTACCCGCTGCGCCAGCCGATGGTCGACGTGAACACGATCGGCGCGGGCGGCGGCAGCGTCGCCTGGCTCGACGCGGCCGGCGGGCTGCGCGTCGGCCCGCGCAGCGCCGGCTCGAACCCCGGCCCGGCCTGCTACGGCTGGGGCGGGCGCGAGCCGACGGTGACCGACGCCAGCGTCGTGCTCGGCTACCTGAACCCGGAGTTCTTCGCCGGCGGCGCGATGCGCCTCCAACCCGAGCTGGCGGCGCGCGCGATCGAGGCGTTCGTGGCCGCGCCGCTGGGGCTGACGCTGCCGCAGGCGGCGGCCGGCATCCACCGGATCCTGAACGCGCGCATGGCGGACCAGATGCGGCTGGTGTCGATCCGGCGCGGCCACGACCCGCGCCGGTTCACGCTGGTGCCGCTGGGCGGCGCCGGGCCGGTCCACGCCGGGCGGCTCGCGGAGGGGCTGTCGATCGGGCGGATCATGGTGCCGGCGACGCCGGGCGTGCTCTCGGCGTTCGGGCTGCTCGCGGCCGACATCGAGCACGAGTACGCGCGCACCTACGCCGCGGCCGCGGCTGACGTCGACCTGGCGCGCATGGCGGCGATCTTCGCCGAGCTCGACGCGGTCTGCGCCGAGCGCATGCGGAGCGACCGGGTGCCGGCCGGCGCGGCCAACGTCGTCTGGTCGGCGGAGATGCGCTACGTCGGCCAGTCCTACGAGCTGGAGGTGCCGTTCGCGACCCGGGAGCTCACCCCGGCGACGGTCCAGGCGATGGTCGAGGCGTTCCACCGGGCGCACGGGGCGGTCTACGGCCACCACAACCCGGCCAACCCGGTCGAGTTTGTCAACCTCCGCACCGTCCACAGCTACCGCCTGCCCCAGCCCGACGTCGCCGGCCCGCCGGGCACCGCCGCTCAGCCGACCTCGGCCACGGGGAAACCGGCCGGCGCGGCCGGCGGGGCGACGGAGGACACACCGGCCCCGCACGCGCAGCGGCGCGCCTACTTCGACGAGCACGGCGACTACGTGCCGACGCCGATCTACCGCCGGGAGGCGCTGCCGGCCGGCGCCGCGATCCGGGGACCGGCGATCGTCGAGCAGGCCGACACCACCACCGTCGTCTACCCGGCCTGGACCGCCCGCCTCGACCCGCAGGGCAACCTCTGGCTGGAGCGCTCGGCGGAGGCGGGCGGGTGATGGGCAAGGTTGCGGGTGGAACGTCCCCCACGCTCGGCGGGCAGGGTAGGCGTGTCGGCGGAGGCGGGCGGTTGATGGGCAGCGCCGCGGCCGTCCGATCCCGCGCGGCCGCCGCGGTTGCCTCGCGCAAGGGGGTGCCCGCAATCGCGCGGCGCTTGGGATGGTTCAGGGACGCGGTTGCCTCGCGCGAGGGGGTGCGCCCCGAGGCGGTCGGCTGGCCCTGTCCGACCGCGCAGCGCCAAGGGAGGCTGCGCGAGCCGAGCGGCCGGCGCGCTGCCACGGGCAGGAGGAGCAATCGATGACGAGCGTAGCGGCGGCGCGGTCGGGGGTGACCGCCCGAATCGCCGAATGGATCGCCGGCGCGCGCCTGGCCCATGTGCCGGCCGACGTGGTCGAGGCGGCCCGGCGCGCCGTGCTCGACCACGTGGCCTGCGCGATCGGGGGTGCGGCGCTCACGCCCGGCCGCATGCTGGCCGAGACGTTCACCGAGTTCGGCGGCGCCCCGCAGGCGACCGTCTGGGCGACGCTCGGCGGGGACGCCCCGCTGCGGCTGCCGCTGCCGAGCGCCGTCTACCTCAACAGCGCCTTTTCGAACCTGCTCGACTTCGACGACTCCTATCCCGGCGCGGGCCACCCCGGCGGCACGGTGGTCGCGCCCGCGCTCGGGCTGGCCGAGCACCTGGACCGCAGCGGCGCCGAGGCGCTGCTCGCGGTGGTGGTCGGCTACGAGGTCTCGCTGCGGGTGGCGCTCGCCACTCGGCCCTCGCCGGAGCGCTACCGCCAGGTGGCCGGCTACAGCTCCTGGCAGACGCTGGGCGCGGCGGCCGCCGCCGCGCCGCTCCTGCGGCTCGACGCCGAGCGGACGGCCCACGCGCTCGGCCTGGGCGGCTTCAACGCGCCGGTGCCCAACATGCGCAAGCTCGGCCTCGAGCTCGAGGAACGCCCCTTTAGCTGGACCAAGAACAACTACGGCTGGGCGGCGGCCGGCGGCGTGCTCGGCGCGCTCCTGGCTGAGCGCGGCTTCGTCGGCCAGCGGCAGCTCTTCGAGCGCGAGCGCGGCTTCTGGGTGATGATCGGCTCCGACCGCTGCGATGTCGACCGCCTCACCGCCGGACTGGGCGAGGAGTGGCTGCTGCGCCGCGTCGGCTTCAAGCCCTACGCCTGCTGCCGCTGGACCCACACGACGCTCGCCGCGGTCGAGGCGCTCCGCGCCCGCCACCCCGACCTCGCCCGCGACCTGGCGCGGATCGCCGGGGTCGAGGTGGCAACGTTCTTCGAGGCCGCCGACCACCTCGCCGCCGCCCACCCGGCGGATATCATCGACGCGCAGTTCAGCCTGCCGCACGTGACCGCGCTGGTGCTGCTCGGCCGCTCCCCCGCCAACGGATTGACCGAGCCCGACCTGACCGACCCGGCCGTGCGCGACCTCGCCGGGCGCATCAGGTTGCGCGAGGACGCCGAGGCCACGGCCCGCTTCCTGCGGGACCGCACCATGCCCTCGACCGTCACCGTGACGTTCACCGACGGGCAGACGCTGAGCGCCACCGTCGACCGCCTCCCCGGCGACTGGGACAACCCGCTGCCGACGGCCGCGCTCGAAGCGAAGTTCCGCCGCCTGACCGAGCCCGTGATCGGCTCAGCCGCAGCCGAGCACCTGCGCACAACCATCCTCGCCCTGGAGAGCTTCCCCAGCCTCCGCCCCCGGTTCGGCCGCCCGGCCGATTCCCTCCCAAATGGAGAACAGGGGGCAGCTTCCCCCAGCACCGGGGATCAGGCGACCAATCCCCCTAACCCCGGCAGCCAGGAGCCTTCGCCGGCCCCTAGCATCGCGGGCCGCGGGGCCGCTTCCCCCAGGCTTGGTGCCCAGCGGGCCAATTCCCCCAGCATTGGGAGTCAGGGGGCAGCGCCCGCACAGCATCCCTGCCGCTCCCCCCAGC
The DNA here is from genome assembly GCA_042408635.1 of Chloroflexota bacterium. Lineage (GTDB taxonomy): Bacteria > Chloroflexota > UBA6077 > FW602-bin22 > JBHOQZ01 > JBHOQZ01. The sequence continues at coordinate 453 of JBHOQZ010000163.1, read as the reverse complement.
ATTGGGGGCAAGGGGGCTTGGAGAGGACGGAATGGTAGCAAACCGGCAGATGGCGGCGATCGACCCGATCACCCTCGAGGTGATCCGCAACCGGCTCGACGTGATCGCCGACGAGATGGAGCTGACACTGCTCAAGAGCTCCTTCTCCCCGATCATCAAGGAGGCGCTCGACGCCTCGGCCGCGCTCTTCGACCGCACCGGCCGCACGCTCACCCAGGCGGCCGCGCTGCCCGCCCAGCTCGGCATGATCATCACCGCCGTCGGCCGGCTGGTCGAGGCCTTCCCGCCTGCCACGATGCAGCCGGGCGACGTCTACATCCTCAACGATCCCTACGACGGCGGCACCCACCTACCCGACATCACCGTGCTCGAACCGGTGTTCTTCGCCGGGGAGCTGGTGGCGCTCGCCGCCAGCCTGGCGCACCACCAGGACGTGGGCGGCAAGACGCCCGG
>JBHOQZ010000157.1:0-12314 GCA_042408635.1 Chloroflexota bacterium | reverse complement strand
GGTCCGGGTCGCCCGACTGGCGGCCACGGTGGGAGGCGGAAGGGTGTCGACCGAGAAACGCCCGATCACCGAGACCATGGAGCAGTACCTCCAGGCGATCTACTACCTGGGCAAGGACGGCCGGCCCGTGATCGCGGCGCGGATCGCCGACTGGCTGGGCGTGGCGCCCCCCAGCGTCACCGCTATGCTGGGGCGGCTGCGCGCCGAGGGGTTGATCGACGCGGCCGAGCGGCGCGAGGTGCGCCTCACTGCGCGGGGGCAGGCGGAGGCCCGGTCGATCGCCCGCCGCCACTATCTCGCCGAGCGGCTGCTCACCGACCTGCTCGGCCTGGGCTGGGCCGAGGCCCACGCCGAGGCCGATCGCTGGGAGCACGCCATCTCCCCCGCGACCGAGGAGCGGCTGCTCGACGTCCTCGGGCGCCCGCAGACCTGCCCCCACGGTAACCCGATCCCCGGCACCGGCGGGCGCATCTCCCCGAATGCCTTCCCGCTGGCGCGCGCCGAGCCCGGCGAGCGCGTCGTCGTCTCGCACATCGACGAGGCGGCCGAGGAGAACTCGGCGCTGCTGGCGCGCTATGAGAGCCTGCGCCTCCGGCCCGGCCACCGCCTGACGGTGGAGGCGATCGACCGCTCGACCGGGGAGGTCGCCCTACGGGGCGATGCCGGGGCGGTGGGCCTGCCGATGCAGGCGGCGAGCCTGGTCTACGTACTGCCCGAACGCCTGGCGAGCGAGGCGCCGCGCCGCCCGCGACCGCGGCTGCGCCGCACCGATCACCTGGCGGCCGCACTCCGCCGCGCGCTGCCACGCCTGCACCGCCGGCCCACCCACCCGAGCCACGGCGCGCACGCTCGTTGAGCGGACACGCGCTCCACGCCACGGCGCGGGGGGAACCGGTGTGCGTCGCGGAGCCGGCTCAGCCCGGCGCCTTGACGGCGCGGGCGGTGATGAGGAGCTGGTAATCGGGGTCGAGGTGATCCAGCTCGGCCGGCGTGAGCTCCTCCGCGGCCAGACCGTGGAGGAAGGCGATCGCCGCCAGCACGTTGCCGTGCGAGGCCACGGCCATCCGCTCGGGGCCGAAGACATCGCCCGCGAGCCGCGCGACCGAGGCCGTGGTGAATCGCCAGTCGTCGCCCCAGCGGTCCAGGTCGTAGCCGCAGATCTGGCTGATGCCGGGCACCGTCAGGAGCAGCACCCCGCCCGGCCGCAGCAGCCGGTGGAGCGTGCGGATCGCAGTCGGCACGTCGAAGAGGAGGTGCAGCGTCTGGGTGACGATCGCGCAGTCGAAGCGCGCAGCCTCGACCTCGTCTGCCCGCGCCAGATCGGCCACGATCGTCGCACGCCGGTTCTCGGGGTTGTGGTCGAGCACGTCCGAGCGCGTCACGCGGTCGGCGCCGAAGCGGCGGGTGTAGCCGTCGTCGCCGATCTCCAGCACGTGCCCGCGGATGTCGGCGGCGTGGGCGGCCAGGACGCGCGCGATGTAGTGGTGGTCCACCGGCTGCCCGCGGTCGAAGCCGAACGAGCGGCTGATCGGCTCGAGCCGGCGCAGGTCGCCGAGGTCGGGCACGTTAATCGACCTCGCGCAGGTGCGGATTGCGCAGAGCGAGCACGATCAGCAGCGCCGCGCAGATGACGTTGAAGGCGACCACCGTCCACTGGGCGCCGAGCACCTCGGCCAGCGCGCCGGCTGGCAGCGCCCCGAGCGGCATCAGCCCCCAGGTGAGCATGTAGGCGCTAGTGAGGCGCCCGCGCAGCTCGTCGGGCGCCAGCTCGACCAGGAGCGTGTTGCTGAGCGAATTGAACGCCGACCCCGCCAGCCCGCAGCCGGCCAGCGCCAGCATCGACAGCGGCAGCCAGTTCGACAGGGCGAACGCCGAGAGGAGCACGTTGTAGAGGATCGCCAGACCGAAGATCCAGCGCCCCCGACGCGGGCGCTGGCCGTGGAAGGCGATCAGCACGGAGCCGATCACCGCGCCGAAGCCGTTCGACGCCATGAGCGTGCCCAGCGTCGAGGAGCCGCCGGCGAGGATGTCGCGCGCGAAGATCGGCAGCAGCGAGAGGTAGCTGTAGGCGAAGACGCTCGGGATCGCGGCCAGCCAGAGCACTCCGCCGATCACCGGGCTCTCGCGGATGTAGCCGAACGCTTCGCGCAAGTTGTCGAGCGGCGAGCCAGCGCGCGCGCTGTCGGGCGTGGGCGGCACGTGGAGCCGCAGCGAGGTGAAGAGCGCCCAGGCGAGCCCCCCGGCCTGGAGCAGGAAGCAGATGCTCAACCCCACCGCCTGGATCAGCCAGCCGGCGAGCGTCGGCCCGACCACGCGCGTCGCGTTCTGGCCGGCCGAGTTGAGCGCGATCGCGCTGGTGAGCACCGGTCGCTCGACCAGGCTCGGCACGATCGCCTGGCGGGCCGGTCCGTTGACCGCCATGGCGGCGCCGGTAAGAAAGGCGGCCAGCAGCACCTGCCAGGGCTGGGCGATGTTCTGCCAGACTAGCCACCACTGCCAGATGGCGACGATCGTCGCGAAGAGCTGCGAGGCGATCATCACGTAGCGGCGGTTCAGGCGGTCGGCCAGCACGCCGCCGAACGGCGAGATGAAGAGCATCGGCGAGGCGCGCGCGAAACCAACCAGGCCGAGGTAGAGCGGCGAGTTGGTCAGCGTGTAGAGCAGCCACTGCTGCGCCACCTGCTGCATCCAGTTCGCGCCCTGGGTCATCAGCGTGCCGACGTAGAGCGTGCGGTAGTCGGGCGACCGGAAGGCGGTCAGCGGTCCCGGCGACGCGAGGGTCGCGCCGACCGGGCGCAGCGGGTCGCGCGGGCGGGTCGGGCTGTCAACCCGCGACGGCGATCCCGGCGGCTCGATCGCTGCCATGGCGCTACGCCGGGGGGTTGGCGTCGAGGCGCTCGGCCAGCACCTCGGCCAGGTGCAGCGCGCGCATCGGCGCGGTGCGCCGGTCGAGCCCGCCGCGCAACTGCATCAGGCAGCCGGGGTTGTCGGTCACCACCGCCTCGGCGCCGGTATCTAGCGCGTGGCGCAGCTTCCGGTCGAGAATCCGGCCCGAGAGCTCCGGGAAGTCGACCGAGAACGAGCCGCCGAAGCCGCAGCAGACGCTCGACTCGCGCATCTCCAGCACCTCCAGGCCGCAAACCTCGGTGAGCAGCCGGCGCGGCTCCGCCTTGAGGCCCAGGCAGTTGTGCGACTGGCAGGAGTCGTGGTAGGTCAACGGCCCGCGCGCCGGGCCGCGGGCGAGCGCCCCGGCCGGCAGGCGCGCGACGCGGTCCATGAACGTGGTGAAGTCGATCGTGCGGCGGGCCACCGCCTCGGCGCGCGCCGCCCACTCGGGCTCGTCGGCGAAGAGGTGGGCGTAGTCCTGGGTGATGGCGATGGCGCAGCTCGCGCTCGCGCTCAGGATGTAGTCGGCGTCGACCCGCTCGAGCAGCTCGATCGTCTGGCGCGCCAGCGTCTGGCCGTCGGGGCGGTCGCCGGCGTTGAGCGCGATCAGGCCGCAGCAGTTCTGCCCGGCCGGATACTCGACCCGGCAGCCGAGCGCGCGCAGCACCTTCACCACCGCCTCACCCACCTCGGGATACAACCGATCCGTGATACAGCCCGCGAAGTACGCGATTTTCGTCCCCACCGCGCCGCTGCCGGGGAGCACCCCGCGCGCCGGCTGCCGGGTTTCGCCGTCGAGGCGGTCGCGCAGCGGCCGCTCGGCGACCGCCGGCAGCGACCGCCAGCGCACCAGTTCCCCGTTGAACGGCACCCAGCGCACGAACCGCTCGCCGCGGGTGAGCGGCCGCTGCCCCAGGCTCGCCAGCCGCAGCAGGCGGTCGATCCGGGCCGCATCGGTCAGGCTCTTGATGGCGAATCGCTTGGGCCAGGGCAGGCCCTTCTGCTCGACCACGCGCTCGCGCACCCTCAGGATGAGGCGCGGGATCGGGATCGCGACGGGACAAACGGTCTCGCAGGCGTTGCAGCTCACGCAGAGGCTCTGCGGCCCGGCGATCGCGTCGAGCCCGTGGTGGAACGGCGTGAGCACCAGGCCGATCGGGCCGGTGTAGATGTGGCCGAAGGTGTGGCCGCCCACGATCTGGTACGGTGGACAGACGTTCGAGCAGGCGCCGCAGCGAATGCAGCGCAGCGCCTCCCGAAACTCCGGGTCGGCGCGCATCGCGCTGCGGCCATTGTCGAGCAGGACGACGTGGACCTCGCGCGGGCCGTGGACGCCGACCGAGAGCGAGAGCTCGATGTCGGCGCTGCGGCTCGGCCCGGTGATGTAGGAGACGTAGGTCGAGACCTTCTGCCCGGTGGCTGAGCGGGCGAGGAGCTTGAGCGCCGCGTTGACGTCGTCGACGCTGCGCACGAGCTTGTCGATGCCGGCGACCGCGACGTGGACGCGCGGCAGCGTCGTGCAGAGGCGCTGGTTGCCCTCGTTCTCGATCAGGACGATCGTGCCGGTCTCGGCGATCAGGAAGTTCGCGCCCGAGATCCCCATGTCGGCGTCGATGAAGGTCTGGCGCAGGTGCCGCTGCGCGACCTTGACCAGCTCGTCGATGGCATCGGGGATCTCCTCGCCCAGCTCACGCCGAAAGATCTCGGCCACCTGCTCGCGCGTCTTGTGGATCGCCGGGCCGATCAGGTGGGAGGGCCGGTCGTGGTCGAGCTGGAGGATCCACTCGCCCAGGTCGGTCTCGACAGCGCGGATGCCGTGGCGGGCGAGGTAGTCGTTGAGGTGGATCTCCTCGGTCGCCATCGACTTGGTCTTGACCGCCAGCTTGACGCCGCGCTCGGTGGCAATCTCGGTCACGATCTGGCAGGCGTCCTCGGCGGTGGCGGCGCGGTGGACTTGGCAGCCGACCGCCGTCGCCTCGCGCGTGAAGCGCTCGATCAGCTCGTCGAGCTCGGCGGTGTTGGCGGCGCGGCGGCGGGCGAGCTCGTCGCGCAATGGCGCGAAGTCGCCGGTCGCGAACGCCGCATTGCGGCGCTCGCGGAAGGTGGGCAGCGCACGCTCGAGCGCCGTGCCCAGTTGGGGGGACGCCAGGGCCCGCTGAACCCGGCGCCGGATCGGCGCGGGCGGCGGATCGTGGGGGTGCCCGGACACGGGACTCGACGCCATCGGCTCAGCCTCCTATGGGGGACTGCGCGCATGATAGCAAAGCCAGCGCAGGCGACTCGGCAGCGCGCCGACCCGCCTGCTTGTCTCCGGGGCCGGTCGTGGCTATACTCACAGAAATATGCGGGGGGCCCAGCCTCCGCGGCAGCCTGTACTCTAGTCGCGTCGAATGTGGCCACGGGCCAGCCGATTCCGGGTGTTGCTACCGACGTCGCCCGCGGGCGATGGGTCGGTCCCAGACACCAGTGTCGCTTCGAGACAACGCGAGTTCCGGAGGGAGGAGAACCCGCAATGTTTGAGCGTCCGAACGCGTCTTTCGGGCCGCCGCACTGGGCCGCCACCGCACGCGCCGTCAGCCGGCGGCGCTTCCTCAGCGCGGTGGGTGCTGGCGCCGTGGGCGTGGCCATGCTCGCGGCGACCGGTCGCGGGGCACGCGCGGCCGCTGCAAACCAGACACGCCCCTCCCCCGCCGCCGCGCCCGCGTTCCTCCAGGGCGTGCGGCTGAGCCTGCTCAACTGGACGAGCTTCGTCCCGGACGAGGATACCTGGTTCCAGGAGACGCTCGTCAACGAATGGGCGAAGCCCAATCGGGTCGACCTGAGCATTGAGTTGGTGAGCGGGAACGACCTCCAGCCGAAGGTGGTGGCGGCGCTCCAGGCCGGCGCCGGGCCTGATGTGATGCTGCTCCAATACAACTGGGCGCATCTGTACGCCGAGCGGTTACAAGACGTGAGCGAGGTAGCTGAACCCGCGGGTGTTGCCGGCGGTGGGTACTACCCGGTGTCCGAGGCGAACTGCAAGGTCAACGGTGTCTGGCGCTCGGTGCCGTTCTCCCAGATTGGCGTAACCATGGCGTATCGAGAGAGCATTCTGCGCCAGTACGGAGGCACCACGACCTATCCTGCGGATTGGGAAACCTTCACCCGCGTCGCGACCGAGGTCAAACGGAATAAGCCCGACACGTTCTGGGGGCAGACAGTCGCCCACACGTTCGGTGACGCGCCCCAGTTTTGCTATCCCTTCCTCTGGGCGCACGGCGCTTCCGATGTCGACGAGACAGGCAAGAACGTCACCATCAACAGCGATGCCACCGAACTCGCACTGACCACCTTCAGAACCGTCTTCGAGAACGCCTCCGATCTGCAGTGCCTGTCCTGGGACGACTCGAGCAACAATCGCGCCTACCTGGCAGGTCAGATCTGGACAACACAGAACGGCGCGTCAATCTACATCGCAGCGCTCAGGCAGGCGCCTGATATTGCTCAGGATACCGACCACGCGCTTCTCCCGGCCGGGCCCAAGGGGCGCTTTCTCTTCCTGCTCTTCCACAGCTTCGCCGTTCCCACCTACGCGCGCGACACCTCGGCTGCCAAGGATCTGCTGCGCTATATCATCGATCCCGCCAACTACCGCACCTTTATGCAGGCGGGTAAGGGCTTCTCTCAAGCACCCTACAAGCGGGGGGAAACTGATCTGTGGCCGAAGGTCGATCCAAAGCTCGATGCCTTCAAGGACGTAGGGAGCTACAACCGCTGGTATGGCTATCCGGGTCCGCCGACGTCACAGGCAGTCGAGGCGGCCTCGAAGTTTATCATCGTCGACATGTTCGCGTCGGTCGTCCAGGGCACAGCCCCACGCGAAGCAATCCGGCAGGCCGAGAGCGAACTGCGCCAAATCTATCGGTAACGAGGCATTGCCACTAGCCGTCAGGCGGGGCGCCGCCCTCAACTCAGGCGCTGGGAACAGCCGGGAAGCTTCATCACTCGGCACGTGGCGCGGAGACTGCGTGGCGACTCCCCGATGGCCGGACGGGAGGTGGTGATCTTCGCTGATCCTGGCTCAAGCCGGCGGTGTCGGAAGCGCCGGCCGCGCGAGGGGGAGGCGCTCGAGGCTCTGGGACCAACGCCCTGATCAGCACTGCTGCGCCCACCCCGTAACTCTACCGTAGGGAGGAGAGGTTCCCGCATGATCGACTGTTCGAACACGCCTTTCGGATCGACAGCCAGCCCCACCGCCGCCGGTGCCGTCAGTCGCCGGCGCTTCCTCACCGTCGCCGGCGCCGGCGCTGCCGGGGCCGCCCTGCTCGCCCTGTCCGGGCGTGCGACACCCGCGGCCGCTGCGAACCAGACACGCCCCTCCCCCGCCGCCGCGCCCGCGTTCCTCCAGGGCGTGCGCCTAAGCCTGCTCAACTGGACGAGCTTCGTCCCGGACGAGGACACCTGGTTTCAGGAGACGCTCGTCAACGAATGGGCGAAGCCCAATCGGGTCGACCTAAGCATCGAGTTGGTGAGCGCCAACGACCTCCAGCCGAAGCTGGTGGCCGCGCTCCAGGCTGGGGCCGGGCCCGACGTGACGCTGCTCGAGTACAACTGGGCCTACCTCTACGCGGAGCGCCTCCAGGACCTGGGCGACATCGCCGAGCGGGTCGGCCAGGCTGGCGGCGGCTACTACGCCGTCTCCGAGGCGAACTGCAAGGTCAACGGCGTCTGGCGCTCGGTGCCGTTCTGCATCGTCGGCAACGCCATCGCCTATCGCGAGAGCATACTGCGCCAGGCCGGCAACGCTAGCAGCCTCCCGACCGACTGGGACACCTTCACGCGCGTCGCCAGCGAGGTCAAGAAGAACAAGCCCGACACCTTCTGGGGCCAGGCGATCGCCCATTCCTTCGGAGACCCGCCCACCTTCTGCTTCCCCTACCTCTGGGCGCACGGCGCCTCCGAGGTCGACGAGACAGGCAAGAACGTCACCATCAACAGCGATGCCACCGAACTCGCACTGACCAACTTCAAGCAGCTCTTCGACTCGGCCTGCGATCCCCAGTGCCTGTCCTGGGACGACTCGAGCAACAACCGCGCCTACCTGGCCGGCCAGATCTGGGCGACCAACAACGGCGCCTCGATCTACGTCGCGGCACTCAAGCAGGCGCCCGATATTGCGCTCGACACCAACCACTCCCTGCTGCCGGCCGGGCCGAAGGGCCGCTTCATCTTCGCGCTCTTCCACAGCTTTGCCATCCCGTCCTACGTGCGCGAGACGTCGGCCGCGAAGGAGTTGATCTCCTTTATGAGCGACCCGACCAACTTCGGCAAGTACATGCTGGCCGGCAAGGGATATTCGCAGGCGCCCTACAAGCGCGGTGAGACTGACCTCTGGCCGGGCGTGGACCCGAAGTTCGACGCCTTCAAAGACGTGGGGAACCTCAGCCGCTGGTACGGCTACCCTGGCCCCCCGACGCCGCAGGCGGTCGAGGCGGCATCGAAGTACATCATCGTCGACATGTTCGCGGCGGTCGCCCAGGGCACGCCGCCCCGGCAGGCGATGCAGGCGGCCGAGAGCGAGCTCCGGCAGATCTACCGCTAGGCGGCCCGTCGGTGGCGCGCTACCCGCCGCTTCCGTCTCCTCGGCGGGCGCGGCGGGTAGCGACTCGCCGGGGCCGCGCCACCGTAGCGCCCGAGCGGCAGGCCAGCATGCCCGCCGCCGGGCTGCCCTCGGGGACGGCGGGGGCATGCAAGGGGAAGAACGATGAGTGCACAACGCATCACCACCATCGACAGGCCGATCGAGCGACGGGTGGCCAGACCGCTGCCGCGCTGGCGTGGACCGGACCTTTTCGAGCGCGAGGGGAGCCTCGGCTGGCTCCTCGCCCTGCCAGCGGTTACGATCCTGGTCCTGTTCATCGTCTACCCGTTCTTCGTCGGCATCTGGCTGAGCATGACCAACGAGACGGTCCAGCGCGTCGGCCAGTTCGTCGGGCTGGAGAACTTCATCCGCCAGCTCAACAGCAACATCTTCCAGACCACGGTCCGCAACACCCTCGTCTACACCGGTGTCACGGTCGCCGTCAAGGCGGTGCTCGGCCTGGTGCTGGCGCTCTTGATGAACCAGTCGATCCGCGGCAAGAACTGGGTCCGCGCGGCGCTGCTCCTGCCCTGGATCGTGCCGACCGCACTCTCGACGATCGCCTTCAAGTGGCTCTTCGACTCGACCTACAGCATCGCCAACTGGGTGATGGTCAACAGCGGCTTCGCCACCGCGCTGATCGCCAACTTCCCCGACCTCGCCCGCGCCATCGGCCTGCGCCCGAACGGCATCAACTGGCTGGGTGACGGTACCTGGGCGATGATCGCGATCATCATCGCCAACATCTGGCGCGGCGTGCCCTTCTTCGCGATCTCGCTGCTGGCCGGCCTCCAGACGATCTCGCAGGAGCTCTATGAGGCCGCCGCCATCGACGGCGCCAACGCCTGGCAGCGCTTCCGCCACGTGACGCTGCCGCTCATCCAGCCGGTGCTGTTGGTGGTGCTACTCTTCTCGCTCGTCTGGACGATCTCGGACTTCCAGCTCCCCTACATCCTCACCGGCGGCGGGCCGACCAACAGCACCCACCTCTTCAGCACGCTCGCCTACCAGATCGCGCTGCGCGCCGGCAACCTCGGCGAGGGCGCCTCGGTCTCGCTCTTCATGTTCCCGTTCCTGTTCTTCACGGTCGCCGGCCTCCTCTGGTACATGCGGCGACAGGAGGTCTAGCGCAATGACGACCGTAGCCGAGACCGGCCCCGCGCCGGTCCACTCCGCAACCAGCAGCGGCACCTGGGCCGGCGCCGCGCGCGGCATGGCGCGCTTCTGGACCGTCTACCTGCCGATCGGGCTGTTCCTGATCGTGACGCTCTTCCCCTTCTACTGGATGTTCATCGCCTCGATCAAGAGCAACCAGGAGCTCTACAACCTCAAGGCGCCGCAGTTCTGGGTGACCCAGCCCACGCTCGAGCACTACCTGTACCTGTTCCAGAAGACGCCGTTCGTGCGCTGGGCGATCAACACCCTCATCATCGCGATCGCCTCGACCGCGATCTCGCTCACCTGCGGCGTCCTGGCGGGCTACGCGCTCTCGCGCCTGCGCTTCATGGGCGCCACGTTCCTGGGCGTGGCGATCTTCGTCACCTACCTCGTGCCGCAGACGCTCCTCTTCCTGCCGCTGGTGCGCGTGATCCGCGAATTCGGGCTCTCGAACACGCTCTGGTCGATGATCCTGACCTACCCGACGTTCCTGATCCCGTTCTGCACCTGGCTCCTGATGGGCTACTTCAAGACGATCCCGAAGGAGCTGGAGGAGAGCGCGCTGATCGACGGCGCGGGCCGCCTCGGCGCGATGATACGGATCGTCCTGCCGCTGGCGATGCCTGGCATCCTCTCGGCGGGCATCTTCGCCTTCACCCTCTCCTGGAACGAGTACATTTACGCGCTCGTCTTCACCACGTCGACCGACATCAAGACGTTGCCGGTCGGCGTGGTGACGGAGCTGGTGAAGGGCGACGTCTTCTTCTGGGGCTCGCTGATGGCCGGCGCGCTCCTCGGCTCGATCCCGGTCGCGGTCATCTACTCGTTCTTCGTCGAGCACTACGTCGCGGGCCTGACCGCGGGCGCCGTCAAAGGCTGAACCTGCCCAGCGGCGCACCACGCTCGCGCCGCCGGTGGCATCGCTGGAACGGGCGAGTGGCCGGTCGGTGTGGTTGATGCTCCGGACCGGTCGCTGGTCCGTCCCCACCTACTGCACGCCACAACCTTCCCGAAACCGGCGCCCGGCTGAGCAGGCCGGGCGCCGTCGTGTCAATAGCTCCGGCGCCACGCGCCCGGGCCGGGCCGGACACCGCGGCCGTGTCGCCGGGCACAGCCGCGCCGGTTGCGAAGCGGCACGCTAGGCTCCAGAGGCCCCCCGAGACACCCGGGCCGACGGAGGTCTACCGATGCCCACGCTCTCAAATCTCTCGCTCACACGTCTTCCACGGCTCGCGTGCTTCCTCGCCGCGCTTATGCCGCTGGTTGGTGGCTGCACGGCGATCCCGGACACCGTCTGCGGGAGCGGGGGCGGCTCCGGCATCGCCATCGTCCGCAACTCGAACAACGTCGGCGGCCAGAGCGTGAACGCGGCGCCCAGCGAATCATCAGCGGTCATCCGTGGCTCGGGTCATCTCGCAAGCGAGGCCCGCCCCGTCGCCGGCGTCAGCGCCGTTGAGCTGGTCGGCAGCGGCAACGTCGAGATCGAGCCGACCGGCGCCGACGCCCTCGTGGTGGAGGCGGAAGACAACCTCCTGCCCTACCTGAAGGCGCGGCTCGAGACTGGCCGGCTTACGCTCGGCGGCACCCGCAACGCTTGCCTCGACACGACCCGGCCGGTCACCTACCGACTCATGGTGTAGCGGCTGGACGCGCTCACCCTGGCCGGCTCGGGCACGATCACCGTCAATCGGCTCGCCACCGACCGGCTCACCCTCGCCCTCGCCGGTTCGGGGAGGATCGCCGCGCACGCGCTCGCGACCGACCAGCTCACCGTCGACCTCTTGGGATCTGGCGCGGTCGAGGCCAACGGTGCCACCCGCACCCAGGCCGTCGCGCCTCACCGGTTCGGGTCGCCACCAGGCCAGAGATCTCGACAGCGCGGTCGCGAACGTGGAGGTGACCGGTTCGGGCATCGTGGTCGTTCGCGTGCGCGATCGGATCGAGGCGCGGGGTAGCGGCAGCGACAGCGTCAAGTGCATCGGCGCACCCAAACTGGGACTGGATATCACCGTTGCCGTGCGCGTCCACTGCCATCGCTGGGGCAGGGCCGCACGGGGGCGGATCGCCGACTCAGTTGCCCATGACGAGGCCGCCGTCGATGTTGAGCGCCTGACCGGTCATATAGTCGGAGTCGCGGCTGGCGAGGAAGAGGACGGTGCCGACCACGTCCTCTGGCGTCTCCGGGCGGCCCAGCGGAATGCCCTGGATGCGCCGTCGCCAGGCCTCGCCGCGCTCCCAGCCGTGGATGGCGGTGATATCTTCATCGAGCTTGCGCCAGAGTGGCGTGTCGACCACGCCGGGGCAGATGCAGTTCGAGGTGATGCCGTGCGGGGCGAGCGCCTGGGCGGCGGTGCGTGTGATGCTCACCACACCCGCCTTGGTGGCGGAGTAGTGCGCGGTAAAGAGCTGCCCGCCCCGGTAGGCTGCGATCGAGGCGGTCTGGATCAGCTTGCCGCGCAGCTCGCTGCCCGGCATCGGGGGTTGCCCGAGCATCCGGCGGGCGACGGTCTGCATGACGAAGAACACCGCCTTCAAGTTCACCGCGAACATGCGATCCCACTCGGCCTCGGTGATCTCCAGGATCGGCCTGGCCTCACCGATGCCGGCGTTGTTGAACAGCACGTCGAGCCGACCGTACCGCTCATAAGCG
>JBHOQZ010000155.1:0-4995 GCA_042408635.1 Chloroflexota bacterium | reverse complement strand
TCGGGCTGGCGCCCAGCCGCAGGTAGGTCGCCCACCAGCGCTTGAACCGTTCGTCGTTCAGCTTGCTCGCGGCCCGCGCCGCCAGGGCCAGCGGGCCGCCCAAGCCCTCCCTAATCTCCTGGTACGCGCGCTGCCACTGCTCGGCTCGCGCGCTCGCGTGGGCGCCTCTGGCGTCCGCGCTCCCTAATCTCCTGGTACGCGCGCTGCCACTGCTCGGGCGTCGGGGCCCAGGGATAGTCGGGCGCCCAGGTCCGCCGCGCGTAGCCGCCGTACCAGACGAGCGCGGTGGTCCGGTGCGGGTAGGTCGCCGCGAAGAGCCCGCTCAGCGCGCACCCCTCCGAGTCGCCGTAGATCGCGGCCCGCTCCGAGCCGACGGCCTCCATCACCGCCCGGACATCGTCCATGCGCTCCTCGATCGTCGGGATCGGATACGCCCGTGCGTGTGGTCGAAGCACCGCCCATGGAGACATCGTCCATGCGCTCCTCGATCGTCGGGATCGGGCCAACCCGGTCCGAGAGCCCCGTCCCCCGCTTGTCGAACACGATGACCCGGGCGAAGCTGGCGAGGCGTTCATAGTAGCGGGCAAACGTGGGCTCCTCCCAGGCGTACTCCAGGTGGGAGACGAAGCCGGGGACGAGGACGACGTCGACCGGGCCAGCGCCGAACACCTGGTAGGCGATGTGAACGTCTCGGCTCCGCGTGTACCTGGTCTCCGGCATCTCCATGGCGGGTTTCCCCCTTCCGGGCGCGCCGATGGCGGTACCAACGTCCGCGTGCGTGACGACCTGATCGGGGGTGTGTACCAAATCCCTGACGTGGCGCTCCGGTTCGCGCTGAGCGATTCCCTCTTCTACGCCGACGAAACGGGCAGCGCTGGCACCGAGATGACGTCCTTCGACTGGGCAAGCGCCCGCCCACACGTGCCGGCGGCCGGGACGGTCGGTGCGACCGCCTTATAGGTGCCAGGCCGCGCCGCGCTCGACTGGTGGGCGCGGCGCCTCGACGAGCACGGCGTTGCCCGCCGACCGATCGTCGAGCGCGACGGCCGGGCGCTGCACGCCTTCACGGATCCCGAGGGACAGCCACTCGAGCTCGTGGACGACACCCCGAGCGGCACCGGACCGGGCGTGGCGCCGGGTGTGCCCTGGTCGCGCGGATCAGTGCTGGTCGAGCACGGCAGCCGTGGCCTCGAGGGCGTCACCCTCTTCGTGCGCAACCTCGAGCCGACCGCGACGGTGCTGACGCGGGTGCTCGGCTTCCGCCCGGTGGCTGAATCGCGGCACGACGGCCACCACGCGGTGCGCTACGAGGTCGGGCCCGGTGGGCCGGGCGCCGAGGTGCGCGTCGTCTAGTGGCCGGACCTCGCCCGCCGACCTGGTCGACGCGTGGCCGGGGTCGCCGGGCCGCCGTGCGGCGCCGGGGTGGAACGGTGGCCGGGTGCGGGTCCGCAGGGACCGCGGCGTGGAGCTGACGCGCAGGCAGGGTCGGCCGGTTTGTGGTAGGCTTACCTGAGCACTGGCACGGGCACGTATCTTGCCGACCGGGAGGGTAGCGGCGATGGGGCCGCGACCCAAGGCTGGCAGCTCCGTTCGGCGCTTGCCCCGAGGCGCCTCGCGCCGGTCTTCTGCCGGCTGGCATCGGGCGTCGCCCAGCCGGCCGCGCCGCCGCACCATGACAGCAGGATCACCCCAATCCCTTCCCACCCGGTGCCCGATCAGGGTGCGCGATTCGCCGGCAGCGGGGACGGGATCGTTCGAGAAGGAGTTGGAGAGATGCCCAGGAAGCGGACCACAGCGCCGAACGACTCGGCGCCCGCTGAAGGCGGGCGAGCCAGCGGACGCGGTGCCGCCCGCACCGGCGCGGGCGGCACGGGACGTGGCGGCGGCCGGCGCCGCCGCGACGAGGTGACCGACGTCGCGCCGGTCGCCACCTCCGACGTCGAAGACGAGGCCGCGCTCGACACCCTGGATGCCGCGGCGCTCCAGGAGGTGGCGGACGTCGCCGCCCCGGTCACGGTCGATGCCGACCCGACCGCCGAGGCGATCGACGAGGACGAGCGCGACCTCGAGGCCGACCTCGACCGGCTTGCCGCCGTCGACTCGACCTTCATCACCGATCCGGTGCGCGCCTACCTCCGCGAGATCGGCCGCGAGCCGCTCCTCACCCACGAGGAGGAGATCGACCTCGCCAAGCGGATCGAGCAGGGGGACGTCGAGGCGTGCAGCAAGATGGTGCGCGCCAACCTGCGCCTCGTCGTCTCGGTCGCCAAGAAGTATGTTGGCCGGGGCCTGACGCTGCTCGACCTGATCCAGGAAGGCAACCTGGGTCTCCTGCGCGCCGTCCAGAAGTACGACTGGCGCCGCGGCTACAAGTTCAGCACCTACGCCACCTGGTGGATCATGCAGGCGATCACGCGCGCCCTGGCCGATCAGGCGCGCACGATCCGCCTGCCCGTCCACATGGTCGACAGCCTGAACAAGTTCTCGCGCATCAACCGCCAGCTCACCCAGGAGCTCGGCCGCGAGCCGACCCTCGAGGAGATCGCTGCGCGCATGGGCATCTCCGTCGAGCGCGTCAAGGACATGACCGAGGTGCCCCAGAATCCGATCTCGCTCGAGACCCCGATCGGGGAGGAGGACGAGGATCGCCTCGGCGACCTGATCCGCGACGAGAACGCCCGCGCCCCTGAGGAGGTCGTCTCCGAGCAAGAGCTCAAAGAGGATACGCGCGAGCTCCTCGAGGGGCTCAACGAGCGCGAGCGGCGCGTCATCGCGCTGCGCTTTGGCCTCGACGACGGCCGCCAGCGCACTATGGACGAGATCGGCCAGGAGTTCGGTCTCACGCGCGAGCGCATCCGCCAGATCGAGGCGCAGGCGCTGCGCAAGCTGCGCGAGAGCGCCTTCCGCCGCGACGGCCGCTGGCTCCACGACTACCTCGAGGCCTGAGGCGCCCCAGCGCGACCGAGCAGCCGCCCGCGGCCCGGCCGCGGGCGGCGGAACCGTGCCATGACCGACCCGACACCCAGACCGCCCGCACCCGCACCCGCCGGCGACGCCGTCGCTCCGCCCGCGAACCCGGCGGACGACCCACTCGCCACCCTCCACCGGCTCGCCACCCGGTTCGCGGCGGCGGGCCATGCGCTGTTCCTCGTGGGCGGCGGTGTGCGGGATCGGCTGATGGGTCGGCCGCTCCACGACTTCGACCTGGCGACCGACGCCCGCCCCGCCGCCGTGCGCGCTTGCCTTCAGGAGGCCGGCGCCAGCGCGCTCTGGGGGGTGGGCGAGCGGTTCGGCACGGTCGGCGCCATCGTCGACGGCCTCACGATCGAGGTGACGACGTTCCGCGGCGCGCGCCCGGGCGAGTTTGCCAACACCCTCGCGGCGGACCTGGGCCGCCGCGACTTCACCATCAACGCAATGGCGATCCACCTCTTGCGCGGCCGGCTGATCGACCCCCACGGTGGCGAGCACGACCTCGCCGCCCGCCGCATCCGCGCGGTGGGCGACCCCGCCGAGCGCTTCCGCGAGGATCCGCTGCGGCTGCTGCGCGCCGTGCGCTTCGCCGCCGAGCTCGGCTTCGAGCTCGAGGTCGGCACACTGGCCGCCCTGGTCGAGCGGGCACCCTTGATCGCCGAGGTGGCCGTTGAGCGAATCGGCGCCGAGCTGGGCCGGATCATGGTCTCGCCGCAGCCCGACCTCGGGCTGCGGCTGCTCGTCGACACCGGGCTCGCGCGCCACGTGCTGCCGGAGCTGCTGCCGCTGCGCGGCGGCTCGCGCGGCCGCGCCCGCCACAAGGACGTCTTCGAGCACTCGCTACAGGTGGTGACCCGGGTGCCGCCGCGGCCGGCGCTGCGCTGGGCGGCGCTGCTGCACGACGTGGCAAAGCCGCGCACCTTCTCGGTCGAGAACGGGGAGGTCCACTACTTCGGCCACGAGGAGCTGGGTGCGCAGATGGCGACCGAGATCCTCACCCGGCTCCGCCTCGACTCGGCGACGATCGAGCGCGTGGCAATCCTGATCGCCCAACACGGCCGCGCCAACGCCTACGACTCGGACTGGACCGACTCGGCGGTGCGACGCTTCGTCCGCGAGGCCGGCGACGCGCTCGACGATCTGCTTGCGCTCTCCCGCGCCGACATCACCAGCCAGCGCCCTGCCCGCGTGGCAGCCGGTCTCGCGCGCACCGAGGAGCTGGCGGCGCGCTGCCGCCAGGTGCAGGCCGAGGCCGACCTCGCCAAGCTTACCAGCCCGCTCGACGGGCACGAGCTCATGCGGCTGTTCAACCGGCCACCGGGACGCTGGGTCGGCCGGGTCAAGGATCACCTCACCGAACTCGTGGTCGACGGTGCACTTGCCCCGAACGACAAGGCAACCGCCGAGCGCATCGCGCGCGATCTGCTGGCCCGCGAGGAGGGAAGCCCGGCCCCCTGACCCCGCCGGGCCGCGACCGCCCAGGCGCCTAATTGGTTCGCGGCAGGCGACGGTTCTGTCGTGCTGCCGACACCGGGCGGGGCACGGACCGCGTACCCTGTGGGCGGGTTGCCGCGGATGACCCTTGACCCAGTTCTAGCAATCTGCTACGCTGATTGTAGCAAATCGCAACAGAAAGCGGAACGCGATGGAGCTTGGCGAGAAGGTCCGCCACCTGCGCGCAGTCGAGGGTTTGGTGCGCGGGCTCGGTCGGCCAATGACCAAAGCCGAGGTTGTACGCGCGATGCGCGAGGAGTTCGGCGACACGATCTCGCACGCCTACCTGTCGCAGATCGAGGGCGGGGTGCGCACCCACCTGACCGAGAAGACGCGCGACCTGCTCGCCCGCTTCTTCAAGGTTCATCCGGGGTACCTCGTCAGCGACCCGCCGGGGTGGGATACGAGCCTGCCGTCGCTGGGCGGCACCGAGTCCGACCGGCTCAAGGCCTGGCTGATCGCCCAGGCCGAGCAAGTCGCCGACGAGCCGCTGCTGGCCCACCTGCTCTGGCGCCTCTCGCGCGAGCG
>JBHOQZ010000150.1:0-1889 GCA_042408635.1 Chloroflexota bacterium | reverse complement strand
GCCGCCCAGGGGCCGAGGGCAGGATCCGGGCCAGCCAGGCCGGCGGCACGGGCGACCGGCCCCAGCCCGCCGGCCGCGCCGAGCCGGGACGCCGGCGGCGGGCGCGGGAGGGTGAGCGTGGCGGAGACCCTCGGGTTGCGTCTCAGCGTGCTACCGGGTCGGCTGGCCGTTTGCCGGCTCGACCCGAGCTCGGGGCCGCCCGCCTGGGCGCGCTCCGGCCCCATCCGCGCGTACACCTGGACCGCGCACGAGCTCTCCGTCGTCTGCGCCGAGGCCGACGTGCTGGCCGGGGTGCGCCACGAGCCAGGTTGGCGTGCGCTCATGGTGGCCGGTCCGCTCGACTTCGGGCTGACCGGGGTGCTGGCCGGGCTGGCCGGCCCGCTCGCGGCGGTCGGGATCAGCCTGTTCGCCCTCTCGACCTACGACACCGATTACCTCCTGGTGCGCGAGGCGGCGCTCGACGCGGCGGTGGCGACGCTGCGCGCGGCCGGCCACGCCGTCGAGACGTAGGCGCTTTCTGCCGCCGCGCGTGGGGCACCGACTCGGCTCGTGTTCCTCCGGTATCGAGCGCCCGAGCGGCAGCGGCGCCTACCTGGCCGCAAGGCGGCGCGGCGTGTACGATGGTAGAGGAGACCGCCCCACCCGTCTGGCGGCCGGGTGATCTCGGGTGAAGGGCCGCGGCGGCCGGTCGCCGCGACCGCGGTGCCGAGGGGCCGGGCACGGCGTGGGCGGTAGGCGGCCTGGCAGCGGTGACGAGGGGGTAGAGCGTGGTGAGGACGAGGGGGTTGCGGCGGCTGCGGGCGTTGCCGCGGCGGGTGGGTCGGCTCCTGCCCGGCCGGGTGGACCGGCACGGCCACACGACGGAGACCGAGGCGCAGTACGAGCGGGCGCGGCCGCGCATCCTCATCCTGGGCGCCGGGTTCGGCGGGCTGGCCGCCGCCTTTGCCCTCGAGCCCTACCTGGACCGGCTACCGCGCGCCAGCGTCCTCGTCGTCGACCAGAACACCGACACCCTGATCTCCCCGCTGCTCTGGCCGGTGGCGGCCGGGCGCGCCCGGGCCGAGGACGTGGTCGTGCCGATCCGCGACTTCCAGCGGGGGCGGCGCTTCCACGTGCTCAAGGCGCAGGTCCACGGGATCGACCTGGCCCGGCGCGTGGTCGACACCGACGCGGGTCCCCGCGCCTACGACTACCTGGTCATCGCGCTCGGCAGCATCACCGCTGTGCCGAACCTGCCGGGGCTGCGCGACCACGCCCGCCCCTTCCGCACGATCGGCGACGCCATCGAGCTGCGCAACACGGTGATCGACGCGATCGAGACGGCGCACCACATCGACGATCCCGACCGCCGCCGCGCCCACCTCACCTTCGTGGTCGGCGGCGCGGGCGACACCGGCGTCGAGCTGGCGGCGACGATCCAGGAGTACATCACGCACGGGCTGCTCGGGCCGCGCCCGTGGCTGGCCGAGGACGCCCACGAGGGCCGCCCATTCCGCGTGATCCTGGTCGGGCGCGGTGAGCGCGTCGTCCCGCTCGCACCCCCGCACGTCTCGGCGCTGATCCACCGACGGCTGGAAGCCCTCGGCGTCGAGGTCCACACCGGCGCGGCGGTCGAGGGGGTGGCCCCGCCGCGCATCATGACCTCCCGCGGCCCGATCGACGCCTGCACGCTCTTCTGGGCGGCGGGAATCGAGCCGGCGCCGGTGCTACGGGCGCTGCCGGTCGACCACGCCAAGGGCGGTGCGCTCGTGGTCGACGAGTACCTGCGCCTGCCGTCGCACCCGGAGGTCTACGCAGTGGGCGATGCCGCCTGGGCCGTCGACGGCGTGACCGGCCAGCCAGCGCCCCCGACGGCGCAGGCGGCGGACGAAGCAGGCGCGTACGTCGGG
>JBHOQZ010000145.1:0-1574 GCA_042408635.1 Chloroflexota bacterium | reverse complement strand
AGCTTCCGCGGCTACCCCTCGAGCTCGTCCGGCGGCACCCACATGGCCGCCGACGCCCGGGTGCTCGACGACCTGGCCGCAATTGGCTTCACCCTGTTCGCCTCGGCGACGAACCACTCGCTCGACTACCACATAGAAGGGGTGCTGGCGACGCTCGAGGCGATCGAGCAGCGTGGCCTGGCGGTCGCGGGCCTGGGCCGGACGCTCGCCGAGGCGCGCATGCCGGCCTACCTCGGCCACCCGAAGGGGGTGGTCGGGCTGGTGGCGTGCTGCTCGACCTTCGCGCCGGGCCAGGAGGCGGGCGATCAGCGGCCCGACCTCCAGGGCCGGCCGGGGATCAACCCGCTGCGCTTCGACACCGTCTACGAGGTGACGCGCGAGCAGCTCGACGCGCTGCGGGCGATCGCCGAGGGCACCGGGCTCGAGGCGGTGCGGCAGCACACGGTCCAGCTCGGCTTCAGCTTCCCGCCGGACGACCCGGCGATCGTGCCGTTCCTGGGTGGGCAGTTCCGCGAGGCCGAGCACGTTGGCGTGCGGACGACGCCCCGGCCGAAGGATCTCGAGGCGCTGGCGGCCTGGACCCGCGAGGCGCGCACGCGCGCCGAGTACGTGGTCGTGAGCTACCACGGCCACGAGACGGGCCCGAGCGGCCACGACGAGGAGCCGGCCGAGTTCCAGCGGCTGTTTGCCCACCGCATGATCGACGAGGGCGCCGATGTGGTCGTCGGGCACGGGCCGCACCTCCTGCGTGGGCTGGAGATCTACCAGGGCAAGCCGATCTTCTACAGCCTGGGCAACTTCGTCGCCCAGAACGACCTCGTCTACAAGCTGCCGGCCGACGCCTACGACCGCTTCCGCGTCGACCCGACCGCCACGCCCAGCCAGCTCTTCCGCCAGCGCAGCCTGGACGGCCAGAAGGGCTTCCCCGCCGACAGCCGGTACTGGGAGTCGGTGGTGCCGCGCCTGCGCTTCGAGGCCGGTCGCCTGGCCGCCATCGAGCTCCACCCGATCGAGCTGGGCCACCGGCAGCCGGTGATGCGCCGCGGCCTGCCGCGCCTCGCGGGCGGCGAGCGGGCCGGCGCGATCCTCGTGCGCTTCGCCGCGCTCTGCGAGCCGTTGGGCACGCGGCTCGCCATCGACGGCGAGCGCGCCACGGTCGTCCTCGACGCCTGACGGCGCTCGGGGGGCAGCGTTGATGCGTTTTTGATGGGGCGGCCTCGGCGTCGCCTCCGTACTTGCGTTTTCCCGGTCAGGGGAGCCGTGGGGATCTGCGCTGCGGCTCCCGAGGGAGAACGTATCGATGCCGCCCCGCCTGCGCGAGCCCGGCCCGCTCGTCGACCGCAGCCGCCGTCCGCTCGATGGAGCGCCGCGCCGCCGGGCGCTGCCGCCTCCACCCACCACGGCTGCCCGGCCGGTCGCCCCCGGCCACCGGTCGCGCCGGGCGGGCGCAGTGATCGGGCGGGAGTGGTTCGCCCGGCTCTGGTCCCCTTCGCGCGGCACGCGCCCGGCACCGCACCGGGCTGCTCGCCGGTTGCCTGGGGCACGGGCACTCCTCGCGGGCCTTGGGGTGGCGG
>JBHOQZ010000140.1:0-6665 GCA_042408635.1 Chloroflexota bacterium | reverse complement strand
CCGGGGCCGGGAGCACCGCCATTGTCGCTCGGCGGCGCTCCCGACCCCGGCCGCTCGCCCGGGCGCGGTGGGCGCCGGCCGGCCCTCGGCGCGCCCGGCTATTCCAGCGGACGGGCGATCTGCTCGTCGTAGCCGGTGGCGTAGAACGCGCGCACCGAGGCGACGAATCGCCCGCTGCCCGCCAGCCGGACCGGTCCGCCCGCGACGCCAGGCAGGGTGACTGGCACCGTTCCGCCGACGGGCACCGTCACCGTCGTGCGACGCACACCACCGATGAAGACGTCGACCGAGGCGGGCCCGTCGGCGTCCGTGGGCACCGCGATGTCGATCGTGCTGCTGCGACCGGGCGTGGCGTTGTTGTAGGTCGGCAGATAGAGGACCTGGGCCGACGCGGTGGTCGGCTCGCTCGTCTGCGCGTCGGTCGCCAGCGGCGTCTCGGACAGGCTACCACGGTAGACCGAGCGCTTGGTGACGATCAAGCCCACGCCGTTGGTCGCCACGACCTCGACCGGTCCCCCCGTGACGCCGGCGAGGCTCACCGGCACCGACCGGCCGAGCGGGACCTGCACCTGCTGGCGCACCGCGCTGGCGACGCGCACCTCGACGGTGGCGAACGCCTCGGGCGGGATGGGCCGCGAGCCGGGCGTCGGCTCCTGCGGTATCGGCACCGGGTAGGCGATCACGAGCGCCTGGGCGTCGAGCCGCGCCGCATCGTAGCGCGGCAGGTACCACTCGTTCGTCGCCTGCTCACGCGGGATGCCGATCAGGTGCGAGAGGCTCGTGCCGTAGGCGACGCGCTGGAGGGCGTAGATGTCGGCTCCGCTCAGGCTCGTGATCTCGACCGGCCCGCCGACCACGTTGGCGAAGGTCGGCGTGATCACGCTAGCGGGTGCGATCTGGAACGAGCCGACGTCGTTGCCGGCGATCCGCACCTGCACGCCGAGCGTGCCGGTGACGTAGGGGTTGCCGATGATCACCCAGGCCCGGCCGTTGGTCGCGCGACTGTCGTACCAGGGGAAGACGATCGTCTCCCCGAAGTCGGCCACGGTCGCCCCCAGCACTTCGTTGACCGTGCCGAACGACTCGACCCGGTTCGACACGACCAGGCGCGCGCCCGAGAGGCTCTTGACGACCACGGGCCCACCCCAGACGCCAGGGAAGGTCGGCGCGATCTGCCCGTTGGCGGGCACGGTGAAGCCGCCGCGCGCCTGGCCCGCGATGCTGACCGTGACCTGGACCGGCGTGGGGTTGGGGTTGCCGATCACGATCTGGTCGAGTCCGTTGAGGTAGTTGTAGTCATACCAGGGCAGCGTGTAGCTATCGTTGCACCAGACGACCTCCTCGGTCGTGGCGAACTGCGGGTTGGAGGTCGGCGTGATGACGATCCGGTTGACGAGGGGGTTGACGCTGCACGCCTGCACCCGCACCACGACCGAGATCACGGCCGAGCCGTTGGGCGCCACCCCCGGGATGCGGCAGACGACCCGCGGACCGCTCAGCGCGTCGGTGGGCGGCAGCACGCGGCACGTCGACCCGGGCGGGTAATCGATCATCTGCGCCGGGCCGCCGCCGTAGACGATCAGCGTCGGCGTGTAGGTCACGAGCTGCGTCGCCACCGGGGTCGTCGCCGTAAGCGTGGCGGTGCCAGTGACGGTGCTGCGGTTGTCGATGAGCGCCGTGAACGTGATCAGCTCGCCCGGCTGCACGAGCGGGCGGCGCTCGCCCCCGCCGCCGAGCCCGCCGCCGAAACCGAAGTCGCCGCGGTCGAACTCCGCCTGGGCGGGCGTCACCGCGCTGCCGACCCCCGGCACCAGCTCGGCCCCGCGTGTCCCGCCGCCCGGCTCCGAGAACGACCTCCGCGCGACGGCCTGTCCCGCCGAAAACCCACCTGCATCAGCCATGACCGCGCGGCCGTGATCTGCGGCCGGCTCGCTGGGTCCCCGGCTTGGCGCGGCGACCAATTCGGCCGCCTCAATGCCAGCCGGTCGCCCGGTCGGGGAGGCAAGCGGTGCCAAGTCCGGCAGCGACCCACCGACCGGCGCCGCCTGGAGCCCGGCCGGCAACCAGCCGGAAACCAATCCGATGATGATCCCGAGCGCCAGCAGCCGTGATGGCGCCCCGGCACCCGACCAGCGCCCCCGGTTCGGCGCCGAGCGCCCGCGTGCCCCCGAATCCGTGTTGCTCACCCCAGATCCTCCGTCCCGTCCTGTGCCGCTCGCCGGCCGCGCCGCCACGATCACGCGGCCGACCCGATCCCCTAGCCTCGGGGCCGACCTGCGCGTTGCGCGGGCGAGTATACCAACCCGCAGGGCCGGGCGGAGAGGGCAGGGACCGCCGAGCCGCCTGGCCTGGCTGGCTACAATCAGGCTGAGGATTGAGAGACGGCCACCGGCCCGGGGCAGTAGCGGACCGCCGCCGCGATCAGCTCGGCGAGCGGCTCGTCGGCCACGGCGGCCCGCGCCGCCCGCAGCTCGGCCTCGCCCAGCGCGGCGCGGATCGCGCCGGCCAGGCGCTCGTACCGCACCTGCTGCGGGCGCGGTCTCACCTCGGCCAGACCGGCATCGATCTGCTCGGCGGCGGTCAGCAGCCGCGTCGCCACCCGTGGCTCCCCGGCCGCCAGCGCCACCCCGGCCATGCCCTCCAGGCCGCGTCGCACCCCGCCGCGCGAGTCGAGCGCGCCGGCCAACTCCAGGCTCTCCCGGAAGTGGGCGGCAGCGCCCGCGAGATCGCCCCGGTCGAGCGCGAGATCGCCCAGGTTCTGGAGCGTGAGCGCGAGGTACGGCTTCTCACCCAACTCGCGGCGGAGCGCCAGGCTCTCCCCGAACAGCGCGGCAGCTCGCCCCAGCTCGCCCTGCTGGTGGGCGAGCTCGCCCAGGTTGTTGAGGGCGCTGGCGAGGAAGACGCGGTTGTCGAGCTCGCGGAACACGGCCAGGCTTGCCTCGAGCAGCTCCGCCGCCTCGTCGAGCCGGCCCTGGTCACGGACCACGAGGCCCAGATTCATCTGTGCCAGCGCCAGGCGGTTGCGATCCTCGCAGGCCCGGTAGAGCTCGAGCGCGGCGGTGTAGCTCTCGGCAGCCTCGCCGAGTCGGCCGAGCCGGAAATAGAGGCTGCCCAGGTTGTTGTGGATCGCCGCGCGGCCGGCGACCGAGTCGCTGCCTCCGAGCGAGCGCAACGTGTCATGGAAGATGCTAGCCGCCGCCTCATAGCGTCCGAGGTCGATGAAGAGGGTGGCGAGGTTGACCTGCACGCTCGCCAGCAGGCGGGGATCGCCATGGCGCTCGAGCGCGGCCTGTGCCTGCTCGAAGGCGCGGATCGCCTGGTCGTAGTCGCCCTGGCGGCGCGCCAGCAGCCCGGCCCCGTTGAGCGCCCAGCCGCGGTTGAGCGCGCCATCCTCCAGCGCGGCCGCCGCCTCCGGCCCAGCCGCGTCGAGCACGGCCGCCAGCCAGCGGCGGCCCTCCGTGACGTAGTCCTTCTGATCCCAGAACGACCAGAGCGTCGAGCTCAGGCCGAGCGCGGTGCCCAGGTCGCGGCGGCGCAGGGCGCGCTCGAGCGCGGCGCGCAGATTGCCGTGCTCGATCTGGAGCCGACGGAGCCACTCGGCCTGCTCGGGTCGCCGCAGGTGCGCCTGCCCCGTCTTGGCCAGGGCGCGGTAGTAGGTGGCGTGGGCGCGCTCGACGGCTTGCGCGTCGCTGCCGGCCGCGAGCTGCTCCAGGCCGAATTCGCGGATCGTCTCCAGCATCTGGAAGCGCGGCTCGCCGTCGGGCTGCTCGCTCTGCCGCAGCAGGCTCTTATCCACCAGCGACCCGAGCCCATCGAGCACGTCGAGCTCGAGGTCTTGCTCGGGGTTGCAGACCGCCTCGGCCGCCTCGTAGGTACAGCCGTCGACGAAGACGGCCAGCCGCCGGAAGAGGGAGCGCTCGGCCGCGTCGAGCAGGTCGTAGCTCCAGGCGATCGCGCCGCGCAGCGTCTGCTGGCGGGCCGGCAGGTCGCGCGCCCCGCCGGTCAGCAGCGTCAGGCGGTTGCCCAGGCGGGCCAGCATCGCCTGGGGCGTGAGCAGCTTGATGCGGGCCGCCGCCAGCTCCAGCGCCAGCGGCAGGCCGTCGAGCCGACGGCAAATCTCGGCCACGGCGGCCGCGTTCTCGGGCGTGAGCGCGAAGTCGCGCCGCACCTCCCGCGCCCGCTGCAGGAACAGCGCCACCGACGGCACCAGCGCCAGCGCGTCGAGCGGCGGCAGGCGGCGCTCGTCGGGCAGCGCCAGTGGCGGCACCTCGATCTCATGCTCACCGCGCAACTGGAGGCGAACGCGGCTCGTCACCAGCAGGCGCAACCCCGGCCCCGCCGCCAGTAGCTCGGCCAGGACCGGCGCGGTGTCGACCACCTGCTCGACGTTGTCCAGCACCAGCAGCAGCGACCGGTCGCGCACGTAGTCCTCGAGCACCTCGACCGCCGACCGGCCGCCCGTCTCGCGCAGCCCGAGCGTCTCGGCAATGGTGGAGGGCACGAGCGCGGGATCGGTGATCGCGGCGAGCGCCACGAAGTAGACGCCATCGGCGAAGGCGTCGAGGCTCTCCGCCGCCACCTGGAGCGCCAGGCGGGTCTTGCCCGTGCCGCCCGGCCCGGTCAGCGTCACCAGGCGCGCTGCCTCGTCCACCAGGAGGGCACGCGCCGCCTCGATCTCGGCCTCGCGGCCGATCAGCGCATTCGGCTGCGCCGGCAAGTTGTGCGGGCGCCGGTCGAGAGACCTGAGCGGTGGGAACTCGCTCGGCAGGTCCGGCGCCACGACCTGGAAGATGCGCTCGGGCTGGATTAGATCCTTGAGCCGGTGGGCACCCAGATCGAGCAGCGTGACGTCGGGCGGCAGCGCGTCGGCCAGCATGCTCTGGGTGGCGAGGGAGAGCACGATCTGCCCGCCGGCCGCCGTCGCCTGGAGGCGGGCGGTGCGGTTCACCGTTGGACCGAAGTAGTCGCCGTCGCGCTCGACCGCCTCACCGGTGTGCAGGCCCATGCGCACCCGGATCGCCCCGATCCGCGCCTCCCAGGGCTCGTCGCGCAGCGCCCGCTGCGCCTCCAACGTGGCGTGCAGCGCGTCGCGTGCCGTCGGGAAGGCGGCGCAAAAGGCGTCGCCGACCGTCTTGAAGACGTAGCCATGGTGGCGCTCGATCGCCGCTCGCAGCAAGGCGTCGTGGCGGGCGAGCGCGGTGCGCATCGCCTCCGGCTGGCGCTCCCAGAGCCCGGTGCTGCCCTCGATGTCCGTGAAGAGGAAGGTGACGGTACCGCTGGGTCTGGCGGGCATGCCCGCACCTCGCCGCGATGGTCGGCCTGATCGCCGGCCGGCACGCACCCCCTACCGCGCGGGCACCGGCCGCGTCCAGTCTAGCAGGTCGGCCCACCTACGGCGGCCGCGACCCGTTGCAACCGCAGCCCACGCGGACCGGCGCGCTAGACTACCCGACCGATCGACGGGCGGCCGCGGCGCAGCTGTGCTAGGCTGAGGCTATGGGGAAACGTACACACCGCGGCATCGACGCACGGGTGCCGATCCGGTTGGAGAATCCCTCGCGCGACTTCTACCACCCGGTGACACCCCAGGACATCGCCGAGCTGCTGGTGCGACTGCCGGCCGACGACCTGCGCGGCCTGGAGATGATCACCCTACGGCGCGTGCCCTGGTCGAGCTACCTGCGCGACGACTCGTTTGGCTGGTACGATCCGCACGATCGCGACATCTCGCTGCGCGCCTTCCCCGTCGACCAGCGGCTCTACGTGGGCGAGCGCGGCCCGACCGAGCGCGAACGGCGCGAGTTCGACCCCTTCTGCACCAACTGGCAGCGCGGCCGCGGCGGCTGGTATCTCCAGTGGGACGACGAGTCGCTACGGCGCTTCTATCTCTACGACGTACTCCTGCACGAGATCGGCCACCACGTGGCCGACCGCGACCGGCCCGTCGGCCGCACACGTCGCTCCAGCCACGAGGACTTCGCCCACGACTATGCCCGCCGCTGGCGCCGCGCCCTCCTCGGTGAGTCGACCTCCAACACCCACCCCTAGCTCCGTGGCCGGTCCCGCCTGGCGCCGACGGGGCGGCCCCTGTCCCCCCCATCCAGAGGCGCGGACGAGTGTCGACAGGCGCCGGGCCCGGCGGTATAATCGGGACGATTGACACACTTAGACGACTTTGATATGTGAGGCTTTGCTTGGCGCTGATTCTCGTGGTGGACGACGATCCGGCGATCCGGGACATGGTGACCTGGGCGCTCTCGGAGGAGGGATACGAGGTCGCCCAAGCCGGGAACGGAGCCGAGGCGCTGCGCTTGGTGGGCCGGTATAAGCCCGTTGTCGTTCTGCTCGACATGACCATGCCGGTGATGGACGGCTGGGAGTTCAGTCGGCGGCTGCGCGATCGCCATGGCCAACGCATCCCGATCATCTGCATGACCGCCGCCAAGGACGCACGTCAGCGCTCGCGCGAGATCGACGCCGAGGCCGTGCTCTCCAAGCCGTTCAACCTCGACGAACTCTTCGCGCGCGTCAGCGAGTTCGTGGGCGAGATCCACAGCAACAGCCGCTAGGCCCCGCACCTCCGGGCACGGGACCCCTGAAACGCCGGGTCACCGTGGGGCGCGGCGCGGTCGCCGGGCAGTTGCCGCGCGGGAGCCCGGCGCCGG
>JBHOQZ010000123.1:0-2892 GCA_042408635.1 Chloroflexota bacterium | reverse complement strand
CATCGCGGCGCTGATCGACGATCCGGCGCTGCGCGCGCGCTACGGGGCGGCGGGCGCGCGCCGGGTGGAGAGCGCCTTCAGCCTCGACCGCTCGGTGCGGCGGCTGGAAGCGCTCTATGCCGAGCTCTTGCGGGGGCAGGTCTGACGGCGGGCGGCGCGGCGGTGGGCGGCGCCGGCATCGGCAGCGCCGGTCGCGATGGGTCGCGCGCTCTGCACGGTCCCGCTGCGGAGCCGCGGAGAGCCCGACCCGGCGGGGAGCCCCGGGCGGGCAGCGCCGGGCGGGGTGATGACTGGTCTGCCCGGGGCGGGTCGGTGCCGGGCCGGAGCGGCCGGCGACGGGAATGAGGCGGGGCGGGGAGGAGAGGGGCTTGGCGCGGCGGCTGGTGCGGATCGTGAACCGCGAGACAGGGCAGGTGCTGGCGGAGCGGGCGGAGGTGGCCGATTCGGTGCTGGCCCGCTTCCTGGGGCTGATGGGGCGGGCGGAGCTGCCGGCGGGGGCCGGGCTCGTGATCGTGCCCTGCAATTCGGTTCATTGCTTCTTCATGCGCTTCCCCATCGACGTGATCCACCTCGACCGGGCCGGCAAGGTGCTGCGCTGCGTGCCCGCGCTGCGCCCGAACCGGATCGGCCCGATCGTGCTCGGTTCGCACAGCGTGGTCGAGCTGCCGGCGGGCACCATCGCGGCGACCGCCACCCGCGACGGCCATCACCTGGACCTGCTGCCGATTTCGACATAACCGCGCGGCGATCACGGAGCCCGGTCGGCGTCCGAGGGCGCCGGGGCGGCGCCGCTGCGCCCCCAGATCACCCGGTCGGGTGGGGCGGCGGCTCGTCGCGCGCCCCTGGCGGGTGACGCTTCCGCCGCGCCTCCCGCGGCCGGCGTTCTGCCCTGGCTGAAACGGTTGCCGAAGCCCGAACCGCCCTCGCGGCTGTTGCCGAGCTCGGCCGGGCGCTCTACACTGCGCGCGTGGAGCGGGTAGAGGGCGCGGGGCTATTCGCGGCGGTGGCGCCGGGTGAGCTCGAGCGGGCGGTCGGGCATCGACCGGGCGCGGGTGGGCCGCGCTGGTGGCAGGCCCTGCTCGATCTGGTGCTGCCGCGCCGCTGCGTCGGCTGCGACCGCCGCGGGGCGTGGCTGTGCGCGACCTGCGAGCCGCAGCTCGAGTGGATCCTCGATGTCGCCTGCTCGCGGTGCGGTCTGCCGGTGCTGACACCGGACGCTGCCGGTTGCCCACGCTGCCGGCAGGCGCCGCCGCGGCTGGCCGGGATCCGGGCCGCCTGGCGGCACGACGGGGTGGCGCGCCGGCTCGTCCACGCGCTCAAGTACGGTGGCCTGCGCGCGCTCGCGCCGCTGCTTGCGGTGGCGCTCGAGGCGGCGCTGACCCGGACGCCGCCGCTCACCGGGGTGCTGGTGCCGGTGCCGCTCCATCCCGCGCGCGAGCGTCAGCGCGGCTTCAACCAGTCGCTCGTGCTGGCGCGGGCGCTCGCCGCCCGGCGGCGGCCGGCGCTGCCGGTGGTTTCCGGCTCCCTGCGTCGCGTTCGGGCGACATCGCCGCAGACGCACCGCGACCCCGAGGCGCGGCGGCGCAACGTCACCGGTGCCTTCGTCTGCGCCGACCGCTCGCTCGCGGGCGAGACGGCGATCCTGGTCGACGACGTGGCGACGACGGGCGCCACGCTCGAGGCCTGCGCCGAGGCGCTGCGTGCGGCCGGTGTGCGCGCCGTCTACGCCCTCACCCTGACGCGCGCGACCGGGCTCGACGCCCGCTGACCCCGCAGGCCGCCCGGGGCGCCGGGCCAGCACCGTTGAGGAGGCGAGAGCGTGATCGGAACGGTAACGTCCCTGCTGCCGAAGACGGCCTTCGTCGGGCTGGCCGAGCCCGGCGCACCGGCCCACCTGGCGACCGGCGGCGAGGCGCCCTACATGCGGCGCCACGCCGGCGCACTGGCGCGGTTCGCGGAGGACAAGAGCGGCGGGATGGCCGGGCGTGAGCGCCTGTTCGCAACCTACCGCCGCTGCAAGGCGCGGCTCGGCCAGCTCCTCGACGTCGACGCCGACGACATCGCCCTGCTGCCCAGCTCGTCGCACGCGGTGCACCTGCTGCGCTACGGGCTCGACTGGCGGCCGGGCGACAACGTCGTGGTGGCCGATGTTGAGTACCCCTCGCTCATCTACCCCTGGCCGGAGCTGGCGGCGCAGGGCGTCGAGCTGCGGATCGTCCGGCGCCAGCCCGGAAGCTGGGAGATCCCGGCCGCGCGCTTCGCCGAGGCGGTGGACGGCCGCACACGCGCGCTCCTGGTCAGCCAGGTGAGCTACCTTACCGGCGAACGGTACGACCTGGCCGAGCTGGCGCGGATCGCGCACGCGGCGGGCGGTGCCGAGGGGCGGCCGCGCGCGCTCCTCGGCGTCGACGCCACCCACGCGGCCGGGGTCGTGCCGGTGGCGGCCCGGCACGCCGACATCCTCTGGAGCTCCTGTTACAAATGGCTGCTCGGGGTGCACGGGTTGGCCGTTTGCTACCTGAACCCCGAGGTCTGGGGTGAGCGCACGCCGCCGTTTCCATCGAGCCATTCGGCCCGCTCGACGCGCGATGTCGACAACCCCGAGCGCTTCAGCTTCCAGCCCGGTGCGGCGCGGTTCGAGACGGGCAACCCGCCCTTCATCGCGATCTACGTGCTCGACAGCGCGCTCGAGGTGCTGCTCGAGATCGGCAGCGAGCGGATCGAGCGCCACGCGCTGGCCCTGAGCGGCCGGGTGCGCGAGGCGCTGGCGGCGCGCGGCTACACGCTCATGACGCCGGCCGAGGTCGGCGCGGGGGGAGCCGCGGAGCGCCTGCCCCGCCGCGCCGGCAACATCTGCGTCGCCGTGCCCGATCCGGCGGCCCTGGCGGCGCG
>JBHOQZ010000221.1:0-1087 GCA_042408635.1 Chloroflexota bacterium | reverse complement strand
TCAGTCCTACTGGGTGACTGGCTTCAGCTACGGCAAGTACTCGCTGCCCGGCAACTTCCCGTACTTCAACTACAGCCTGGTGCCGAACCGCACCAATAAGGTGCGCGTGTTCGTCCTGGGGACGAATGTCTCGACCGAGGTAACGGGCCAGACCAACGCTTACACGCCGTTCCGCCTCACCGGTCTGCCGCAGGGCGTCTTCGATGTCGCCGCGGTCTCCAGCGACGCCAATGGCCGATTCCCTGGCCATGTCGAGACCGACTACCACGAGGTCTTCAACGTCCGCGAGACAGTCTACCTCGAGACCGCCAACGCGTCGGTCGACGTCGGCCTCATGGTGGTTCCGCTGCTGCCGGCTGCGCCGGGTCCGTTCGCGCCGGGTCCGATCAACTAAGCCGCGTCGCCGCGTGCGCCACCTGCGTCCGCGCCTCCCTCAGCGCACCGCGTCTCGACGCGGCCCCGACGCCGGTGGCGTTACCCTGCCTACCAGGAGGCGTGTTCGAGTGCCAGTCGGCACGCCTCCCCTGCGGTCTCGAACCCGCGAACGCTGGGACGCCAATCGAGCCTGCTGGGAAGACCGGTTTCCGAGGGGAAACCGGTCTTCGCTTTGCTCTGCCTGGCCCGCTCGGCCCCGGCTCAACCGGTCGCGCCGCGCCGCCGGGCCTCCTCCAGCACCGCCACCGTCGCGCTCAGCCCGAGCCGGGAGGCGCCCGCCTCGAGCAGCGCCAGGGCGTCGTCCAGAGTTCGGATGCCGCCCGACGCCTTGACGCCCACGGTCGGGCCGACGGTCTCCCGCAGGCGTCGCACGGTCTCAGGGGTGGCGCCGCCGGGACCGAAGCCGGTCGAGGTCTTCACGAAGTCGGCGCCGGCCGCCACGGCCAACCGGGCCGCCGCGATCTGCTCCGCCGCGCCCAGCAGCGCCGTTTCGAGGATGACCTTGCAGCGAGCGCCCCGCGCGTGGCAGGCCCGCACTACCCCGGCGATGTCGTGCCGCGCTCGCTCGGGCTCGTCGGACCTGAGCGCGCCAATATCGAGCACCATGTCGATCTCGCGCGCGCCGCGCCCGATCGCGGCCACCGCCTCGGCG
>JBHOQZ010000118.1:0-2469 GCA_042408635.1 Chloroflexota bacterium | reverse complement strand
CTGGCAGTGAGGGGCATCGGCGGGCCGCCTGGGCGCGCCGGCCGCCTGGGCGCAGCCACGATCCGTAGGGAGGCCGCGATGATCGCCACCGTCCGCGTCTTCTCCGACCTGACCTGTCCCTGGGCGTATCTCACCGCCTGGCGGCTGTGCCGCCTCGCGCCGGCGTACGCCGGGCGCGTCCGGTTCGTCTGGGCATCGCTCCCGCTCGAAGTGGTGAACCGGGAACCCACCCGCAAAGACGTGATCGAGGCCGAGCTGCCGATCGTGCGCGAGGCCGAGCCGGACCTGCCCCTGTGCGCCTGGGCGGCGCCGGCGTGGACGTGGCCGGTCACGGTCCTGCCGGCGTTCGAGGCGGTCAAGTGCGCCGAGGCGCAGGGCGACGCGGCGGCGGCCGAGTATAGCTGGCGGGTCCGCCACGCGTTCTTCGCCGAGAGCCGCTGCATCGCGTTGCGCCACGTGCTGCTCGAGCTGGCGGCGGAGGCCGGGCTCGACGTGGACCGCTTCGCCGACGACCTCGACCACGGCCGCTACCGCGCGTCCGTCATGGCCGAGAGCCGAGCCGGCTGGGTGGAGCTCAAGGTGGCCGGCAGCCCCACGCTCGTGCTGCCCGACGGCTCCCAGCACCCGGCACCCGCCTTGCCGCGCGTGGAGTTGGCAGGCGCGCGCATCCTCTCGGTGCAGCCGGCGGAGTGCCCCGGCGGCGATTGCCTGCGCGTGCTGCGCGACCTGCTCGAGCGGGCATGCGCTGCCGCCTCGACCGGGGCGAGGGCCAGCTCATGACGCCGTCTGCCCGGACCACACGGTGGTCTGGGATCGTTGACCCCCTCGACCGGGGCGAGGGCCAACCTGTGACGCCCCCATCGGCGCGCGGGAGGTAGGGCGTCCGCCGCCATCTGAACGTCGGCCAGGTCGACGCACCTGCGGGCACGCGGGAGGTGGGGAAACGGATCGGTTGACGCTGGCGCTGCTGCGGATCGGCCAGGCGACGCGCGCCATCGCGCTGGCGGAGGCGCGCGCGGCCGGCCTGACGCCGGTCCAGGCGCAGACGCTGCTGTTCGTCAAGCAGACCAAGAGCTTCGCCACCTCGGTCGGCCGGCTGGCCGCCCACCTGGGCGCCACCCACGCGAGCGCGGTTGGCGTCGTCGACGGACTGGTGGCGCGCGGGCTGCTCGCGCGTGAGCCGGACGCGCACGACCGCCGCGTCAGCCTGCTCCGCCTGACCCCGGCCGGGGAGGACGCCTGCCAGCGCCTCACCGATTGGGGCGGGCGGTTGGCTGCCGCGCTCGAGGGCCTCTCGGCCGAGGAGCGGGCGCTCCTCGAGCGCGGGCGCGGAGCCGTGGTTGGGAGCCTGCGCAGCGCCGGCTACCTGGCGGTCGGCGAGCCGTGCCGGGGCTGCGCCTACTTCCGCGAGGGGGCGGCGGCCAGCTCCCCTGAACCACACTACTGCGCGCTGATCCAACGCTTCCTCTCGGCCGAGGAGGCGGCGAAGGACTGCCCCGACCACACGCCCCCGGCACCCGTGTGCGACGGATAGCCTGGACGATGCCTCAGAGGCTCGGCGGGGCGTAGACGGTGAGCAGCACGGCCTCGGTCTCGCCGGGGTTGAGCCAGGTGTGGGGCGCGCTGCGCCGGTAGAGGATCGAGTCTCCCGCGACCAGCTCGTGCGTCTGCCCGTCGACCTCGTAGCGCACGCGACCCTGCAGAACGTGCGTGAACTCTTCCCCGTGGCCGACCTCGGCCGGGCCGCCGAGTGCGCCAGGTCGCAATGTGCGCAGGACGACCTGGACGCCGCTCTGGCGCCGCGGGGAGAGCAGCTCGATGGCGACGCCGCAGCCGTCGGCGGCCAGCCGCAGGCGCCCGTCTGCGCGCACGACCACACAGGCCGGCCGCTCGTCCTCGTTCTCGAAGAAATGGATCATCGGCACGCCGTAGGTGCGCGCGAGCTTGCGCAGGTTGGCGACCGAGATGTTGACGCGGTCGTGCTCGAGCTTGCTCAGGAACGACTCGGCCAGCCCGGTCGATAGCGCGACCTGCCGCAGCGTCAGCCGCCGGGCGGCGCGCAGCGCGGCCAGCTTCTGCCCCAGCGTCGACGCCATCTCCTGCCCTGCTCCGCCCTGTCCGGCTCCACCACGGCGCGTTCGGCCATATCATAGCGCAGGCCCGTAAACAGAGCATGTTCCGGCGGGGGTGGAGCCAAGCCCCCCAGCCTTGGGGGGGTCGGGGAGCCTACTCCGCGGCATCGAGGGCGCGCCAGAGCTCGTCGCGCGCGGGCGGCGTGAGCTCACGACCAGCGGCGTCGACGAGGCGGGGAGTGCCAGTCGACCGGACGCGGCCGATCTCGGTCGCCTCGACGCCGAGCTCGTGCAGACCGGCGCGCAGCCGCGCCGGGTCGGGCGTAGTCAGCACGAGCGCGCCACTCGCGATCAGCCGGAGCGGGTCGAGGCCGAGCGCCGCGCAGATCGCGCGGGT
>JBHOQZ010000117.1:0-4561 GCA_042408635.1 Chloroflexota bacterium | reverse complement strand
TACCTCGGCGGCGACGAGCCGGAGCACGTCGAGCGTCCGGTGGTTCGGGCCGGGCGGCGCCCGGGCGGCCGGCGGCCGGCGGAGGGGCGGGTCGGGCCGTGGCCCATGCTGGTCGGGGCGCTCGTGCTCGTGGTGGTGCTGGTGGTGGGTGGGCTGCTGTTCGTGCGCGTGATGCAGGAGCGCGCCGTCGCCGAGGAGCTGGCGCGGCAGCTCACCGAGGCCGAGCTGAAGGAGCGCGAGGCGCTCGCCACCACCGACCCGACGGTGCGCCGGCGGCTCCTCCTCGAAGCGCAGCGACTGGTCGAGAACGTCCCGCCCAACAGCCGCGAGGCGACGCGCGCCAACGGCGTGATCAACCGGGTGGTCGAGCAACTCGACCAGCTCGACGGCCTGGTGCGGCTGGTGGGTGCCATCGAGCTAATCGGGCCGGACCTGCTAGGCAAGGGCAGCAGCGTTGCCCAGTTCGCGGGCGGCGGCAACTACCTGTTCGTGCTCGACAACAACGGCGGGTCGGTCTACGGCTACCAGCTCGGGCCGACCGGGACGGAGGTGCGGCCGCTGCAGCGCACGCCGCTGTTCGCGCGCGGCAACCAGCTTGGCACGATCACGCTCGGCGAGCTCGCCTCGATCACCTGGTCGGCGCTGGGCGGCCAGCGCGCCTACAGCTCGCTGATCTGCCTCGACAGCTCGGGCACGCTCGTCGAGTACGACCCCGAGAACGGCCGCACCGCCGTAACGACGATCGGCGCGGGCTGGGGGCGCGTCAAGGCGACGCGCAGCTACCAGGGCAACTTCTACGTGCTCGACGGCCAGACCCGGCAGTTGCTGCGCTACCCGGCCTCCGGCGCCGGGATCACCCCGCAGGCCACCAGCTACTTCGGCCCCGACTCGGGGATCGACTTCAGCGCCGTAGTGGATTTCGCGGTCGACGGCGACGTCTTCCTCCTTTTCGCCGACGGGCGCGTCCAGCGCTACAGCAACGGCAAGGCGGCTCCGTTCGGCGGCACGCCGCCCACCACGCCGCTCGCCTCGGCCAGCCGCATCTACACCACCGCGAGCACGAAGAGCCTCTACATCGCCGACGCCGGCAACAAGCGGCTCGTGCAGTTTAGCAAGAAGGGCGACTTCGAGCGCCAGTACGTCTACCCCGGCCCGCAGGACATCTTCGACCGCGTCGAGGCGTTGCAGGTGGACGAGCAGCGCGGCAAACTGTACGTGTTGAGCAAGGGCCGGCTCTACGTCACCGACTTCCCGAAGGGGTAGCCTGGCACCACTGGCATGAACATCCTCGGCATCGAATCCTCCTGCGACGAGACGTCGGCCGCCGTGGTCGCGGACGGGTGCCACGTGCGGTCGAACGTCGTCGCTAGCCAGGTCGACGTCCACGCCGCGTTCGGCGGCGTGGTGCCCGAGGTCGCGGCGCGTCAGCACGTCCTGTGGATCACGCCGGTGATCGAGCGGGCGCTGCAAGAGGCGGGTCTCGACTGGTCGGCGATCGACGCCGTGGCGGTCACGCGCGGTCCGGGCCTGGCCGGTGCCCTGCTCGTCGGGGTGAACGCCGCCAAGGCGATCGCCTTCGCGCGCGACCTGCCGCTCGTGGGCGTCAACCACATCGAGGGTCACCTCTACAGCGCCTGGCTCGTCGACTCGCCGCCCGGTCCGGCCGAGCCGGTCGGCTCGGCGCCGGGTAACGGGGCCGCTCCAACCAATGCGCAGCCGCCCGAGCCACGCCTGCCGGTGCTCGCGCTGGTCGTCTCGGGCGCGCACTCGGACCTGATCCTGATGCGCGACCACGGCGTCTACGACCGGCTGGGCCGCACGCGCGACGACGCGGCGGGAGAGGCATTCGACAAGGTGGCGCGCATCCTCGGCCTGGGCTACCCGGGCGGGCCGGTCATCCAGCGAGCCGCCGAGGCGGGCGATCCGCGGCGGCAGCCGTTCCCGCGCGCCCAGGCCGAGGGCTACGACTTCAGCTTCAGCGGGCTCAAGACAGCGGTGCTGCGCGCGGTCGAGCGCCTCGCCTCCGGCCGCCCCGACATGCCCGACAGCGAGCTCTGGACGTCGTCGCTCAAGCCCTCGCAGCTCGACCTCACGCCCGAGCAGAGGGCAAGGCTGCCCGTGGCGGACCTGGCGGCGGGGTTCCAGGCGGCGGTGGTGCGCCAGCTCATCGACAAGACGCGGCTGGCCGCGGAGGCGCACCCGGAGGCGTCGCTCGTCCTCTGCGGCGGCGTGGCGGCCAACCGGCCGCTGCGCGAGGCGATGACCGCGCTCGCGGCCGAGCTCGGCCGCGCGCTCCACATTCCGCCCCTGAAGTACTGCACCGACAACGCGGCGATGATCGCGGCCTGCGGCTACTTCCGGCTCATGGGCGGCGACCGCGCCGGGTTCGACCTCGACGTTGCGCCGAACCTCAAGCTCGTCGGCGCGACCTGATGTCCGACGCCCGGTCCGGCCACGAGCATGCCGCCGTGCTCGCCGGGGGACTGACCGCGCGGGCTGATGCGCGCGGGCTCCCCACGGCAGGTCCCCCAGGGTCGGGCCGGCTGTCGCGCTCGATTCGGCGCTGGCGGGCCTGGGCCAGTCGACGCACGTGGCGGGCGCGGGCGACGGCAGCGGCCGGCTCTTCGTGGTCGAGCAGGGCGGGCGGATCCGCGTCGCGCGCGACGGCCGGCTGCTCGAGCACCTGTTCCTCGACCTCTCAGAGCGGGTGAGCTGCTGCGGTAAGCGGGGCCTTCTGAGCGTCGCCTTCCCGCCCGAATACGCGCGCCGCCGGCACCTCTACGTGAACTACACCGATGTGGTGGGCGACACGGTCGTCGCGCACTGCCGGCTGACCAATGACCTGGACGTCGTCGACGCCGCCAGCGGGCAGACGGTGCTCTACGTCCGCCAGCCCTTTCCGAACCACACCGGCGGGCAGCTCGCCTTCGGGCCCGGCGACGGCTACGTCTGCATCGGCATGGGCGCCGGCGGCTCCGCTAACGACCCGGGCAAACGGGCTCAGAACCGCGCTGAGCTGCTCGGCAAGCTCCTGCCGATCGACGTCGAGGGCGCACCTCCGGGCGAGCCCTACGCGAACCCGCCGGACAACCCGTTCGTGGGCGACGCGGCTGCGCGGCCGGAGATCTGGGCGCTCGGCCTGCGTAACCCCTGGCGCTTCGCCTTCGACCGGCAGGACGGCGACCTCTACATCGCGGATGTGGGCCAGAACGCCCGCAAGGAGATCGACTTCCAGCCGGCGACGAGCCGAGGCGTTGAGAACCACGGCTGGCGCGTCTACGAGGGCACGCGCTGCACCGGCAAGGACCCGTGCCGCGACGCCGGCTTCACGTCGCCGATCTGGGAGTACGACCGCGGCGGCTGCTCGGTGACCGGCGGCTTCGTCTACCGCGGCGCGCGCTTCCCCGCGCTCCAGGGGATCGACTTCTACGCCGACTATTGCTCGGGCAAGCTCTGGGGCCTGCGCTGGCGCGACGGGGGCTGGCAGAGCGCGCTGCTGCTGGAGACCGGCTTTCGTGTCTGGACCTTTGGGGAGGGCGACGCCGGTGAGCTCCACGTCGCTCGCTACGACGGTGGCGGCAACGGCGCTGTGCTGCGCCTGGCCGTGGCGGGCGCCAGCGCGGCGCACCCGGCCCTGGCAAGCGATCCGGTCGGCCGCCGGTGAGCCTCGGTCGCGCAGGTCCGGCCTCCAACCGCGCCGGGCGAGTCGGCCAGTCTGCCGCCGGCAGCAGGTAGGACTCGGTGGCGCAGCCGCGACCTTGCGACGGCGCGCCCGATCTGGTCGGCCTCTAGGGAGCGGGTTCGCGGCCGGGTCCACCCGGCCGTGCCTAGTCAGCCGGGCAGGCCCCGCTGACCCGCCACACGCCCCGTCCACGGCGTCTTGCCCGGGTGACGGCCTGGCGCGGGCCCGTCAGCGCGCGGTGACGCGGTCCTTGATCTTCTCCCAGGTG
This sequence comes from Chloroflexota bacterium, assembly GCA_042408635.1. Taxonomy (GTDB): domain Bacteria; phylum Chloroflexota; class UBA6077; order FW602-bin22; family JBHOQZ01; genus JBHOQZ01. Next base: position 611 of record JBHOQZ010000117.1, on the reverse strand, counting down.
GCGGCGGTCACGAGCTTGAGGGTTCTCAGCTCCTCGGCGCTGGCGAACGGTCCGTGCTGGGCGCGGTAGTCGACGATGCGCCTGGCCGTGACCGGGCCGATGCCGGGCAGGCGGTCGAGCTGCTCGAGCGTGGCCCGGTTGAGGTCGATCGGCTCCTCGCCCCCGTCGGTCGATCGTCCGTCGATGGTCGGGGCGGCGGGGTCGGGCTGGCGCGGCACGTGGATCTGCTGCTCGTCGCGCACGCGCTGGGCGAGGTTGAGGCGGGTGAGGTCGGCGCCCTCGAGCGCACCGCCGGCCAGCCGCAGCGCGTCCTCGACGCGGTCGCCGACCGCCAGCTCGTAGACGCCCGGAGAGGCGACCATGCCCGAGACATAGACCTTGACGGTGGCCGCGCGCGGCGTGGGCAGCGCCGCCAGCAGTACCGGGGCAGCGGTCGCGGCCGCGGCGGTGGTCGGAGGGGTAACGCGGATCGCGGCGCCAGGCATGGGTGCAAGCGCGTCGGGCAGGCGGCTCGCCAGGCCGAGCGCGATCAGCGCAATCGGCGCCAGCACCCCGACAGCGACCTGAACCCGCCGCGCCAGCGGCTCACGCCCCACCGCCCTGACCCCCGA
>JBHOQZ010000104.1:0-16601 GCA_042408635.1 Chloroflexota bacterium | reverse complement strand
GGGCAACTCGCTCCTGCTGGTCGGCGCCGACACCGGCCGCGACGGCATCCACGGCGCGGCATTCGCCTCGGCGGACCTTGATGAGACGAGCGAGGAGCGCCGCCCGGCGGTGCAGGTGGGTAACCCCTACCTCGAGAAGCTGCTGATCGAGGCGTGCCTCGAGTTGCGCGACCACCCCGCCATCGTGGCGATGCAGGACCTTGGCGCGGCCGGCATCACCAGCGCCTGCGTCGAGGCGGCCTACAAGGGCGGCTGCGGCGTCGAGATCGACGTGAAGTGCGTGCCCCGCCGCGAGACCGGCATGACCGCCTACGAGGTGATGCTTTCGGAGTCGCAGGAGCGGATGCTGCTGGTGGTGGCGGCCGGGCACGAGGCGGAGGTCGAGGCGGTGCTGCGCCGCTGGGACCTCCACGCCGATGTGATCGGCCGCGTGACCGACGACGGCATCGTGCGCGTGCGCGACGGAGACGCGGTCGTGGTCGAGGTGCCGGCCGCCGCGCTGGCCGAGGCGCCAACCTACACGCGCGAGGGCCGGCGGCCGGAGTTCGAGCGGGTGGCGCGGGCGCTGCCGGTGACCGAGCCGGCGGATCAGGCCGCGGCGCTGCGGCGGCTGATTGCCTGCCCGAACATCGCGAGCAAGCGCTCCATCTTCCGCCAGTACGACCATATGAACCTCACCAACACGCTGCTCGCGCCGGGTGAGGGCGATGCGGCGGTGCTGCGGCTGAAAGGGACGCCGGCGGCGATCGCACTCTGCATCGACGGCAACGGGCGTTGGGTCTACCTCGACCCGCGGAACGGAGGCGCGGCGGCGGTGGCGGAGGCGGCGCGCAACGTCGTCTGCGTCGGCGCGCGGCCGCTCGCCATCACCAACTGCCTCAACTTCGGCAACCCCGAGCGCCCGGAGATCTACCACCAGCTCGCCGGCGCGATCGACGGGATGGCCGCGGCCTGCCGCGCGCTCGGCACGCCGGTGGTGAGCGGCAACGTCAGCCTCTACAACGAGAGCCGTGGGGAGGGGGGCCGACCTGGCACGGCCGTGCTGCCCACACCGGTAGTCGGCATGCTGGGCCTCATCGAGGACGCCTCGAAGCGGATCGACATGGCGTTCAAGCAGCCGGACGACGTCGTGCTGCTGCTCGGGCCGCACGCGCGGCACCTGGGTGGCAGCGAATGGGCCGCACTCGAGCATGGTGGTCCGGCCGGCGATCCACACCCGATCGACCTCGACCTTGAGCGGCGCCTCCAGGCGACGGTGCTGGAGCTGGTCGACGCTCGTCGCCTGCGCTCGGCGCACGATTGCAGCGACGGCGGCCTGGCGGTGGCGCTGGCTGAGTGCTGCATCGCGGGCGGGCTGGGGCTGCGGGGGCCGGGGCTGACAAGCGCCGAGCTGTTCGGCGAGGCGCACTCGCGGATCGTCGTCTCGGCCGCTCCCGAGGCGGTGGCAGCGATCCGCTCGATGGCCGAGCGCCACGGCGTGCCGGCGGTCGAGCTGGGGCGCGTCGGCGGCGAGGCGCTGGCGCTGGGCGACCTCCGGGTCGCGGTGGCGGAGCTGATCGAGCTGTACGAAACGGGGCTGGAGCGGGCGCTCGCGGGCGATGCCGGGCGGGCAGCGAGGGAGAGTGCGCGATGACGACGATCGAGCCGGGCGGCCGGCTCCGCGAGAAGTGCGGCGTCTTCGGCATCTTCGCGCCGGGTGAGGACGTGGCGCGCATCACCTTCTTCGGCCTCTACTCGCTCCAGCACCGCGGTCAGGAGAGCGCCGGCATCGCGGTCTCCGACGGCGAAGACGTGCGCCTCCACAAGGACATGGGGCTCGTCTCGCAGATCTTCAACGAGGCGGACCTGGCGCCCTTGCGCGGCTTCCTGGCGGTCGGCCACACCCGCTACTCAACGACGGGCTCGAGTAGCGCCTGCAACGCGCAGCCGGTCGTGGTCGAGAGCGATCTCGGCCCGGTCGTGCTCGCCCACAACGGCAACCTGACCAACACGATCGACCTGCGCGAGGAGGTGGCGTGCCTCGGAATCGAGCCGGCGACGGCGACCGACAGCGAGCTGGCCGCCCACATCATCGCCAACGCCTCCGGCCGCACGCTCCCCGAGCGGCTGCGCGACGCCATGCCGCGCCTGATCGGCGCCTACAGCTTCGTGCTCGCCACGCGCAACATGCTCGTGGGTGTGCGCGATCCGCACGGCGTGCGGCCGCTGGTGATCGGTCGCCTGGGCGAGGGCTGGGTGCTCGCCTCGGAGACCTGCGCGCTCGATACGATTGGCGCCGACCCGGTGCGCGAGGTACAGCCAGGCGAGATCGTCTGGGTGGACGGCGCGGGGCTCCGCTGCATGCAGGGCCAGCCCTGTCTACGACCCGCGCTCTGCGTCTTCGAATACATCTACTTCGCGCGCGCCGACAGCGTCATGAACGGCGGGTCGATGTACGCGGCGCGGGTCGAGATGGGGCGGCAGCTCGCGCGCGAGCACCCGGCCGACGCCGACCTGGTGATCAGCGTGCCCGACTCGGCCAACGCCGCGGCGATCGGCTACGCGCAGGAGCTCGGGCTGCCGTTCTCGGAGGGGCTGATCAAGAGCCGCTACATCGGCCGCACCTTCATCCAGGCAGACCAGCGCACGCGCGAGCGCGCGATCAACATGAAGTTCAACCCGCTGCCCGACGTCCTCTCCGGCAAACGCCTCGTCGTCGTCGACGACTCGATCGTGCGCGGGCCGACCTCGCGCCGGATCGTGCGGCTGCTGCGCCGCGCCGGGGCGAAGGCGATCCACCTGCGCATCTCCTCCCCGCCGATGACCGATCCCTGCTATCTCGGGCTCGACACGGGGCGCCGCAGCGAGCTGATCGCCTCCCGCATGTCGGTGCCGGAGATCTGCCAGTACGTCGGGGCGGACACGCTCGGCTACCTCTCGCTCGACGGTCTGATCCGGGCGATCAACCGGCCCGGCCAGGGCTTCTGCACCGCCTGCTTCACCGGCGACTACCCGGTTCCGGTCCAGCTCGAGTTCGACAAGCTCGCCCTCGAGCGGCGCGAGCGCGCCAAGGTCGCGACATAGGGGGCCGGAGGGGACCCATGCTGGATGCGTTTCGGCGCGCGGTTGCCGACCGTGAGGCGGAGCTGCTCGCGCTCTGGGAGCGCGTGGTCAACGTCGACTCGGGCTCGTACTGCAAGGCCGGGGTGGACGCGCTCGGCCGGTTGATGGCCGGCGAGCTGGCGCCGCTCGGCTTCTCGACCGATGTGATCGAGGAGACCGCCTGCGGCAGCCACGTCCTCTGCCGGCGCATTGGACAGGGGCGGGGTCGGCTCTTCCTCTCGATGCACCTCGACACCGTCTGGCCGGAGGGGACGGTCGCTGAGTGGCCCTTCCGCCTCGACCGCGGGCGAGCGACCGGGCCGGGCGTGGCCGACATGAAGGGCGGCTGGATCGTGATGCTGGGCGCCTTGCACGCGCTGGGCGGGGCCGGCCTCGACCGGCTCGCGCAGACGACCGTGCTCATGACCGGCGACGAGGAGCTGGGCAGCGTGCGCGGACGGCCGCACATCGAGCGGATCGCCGGCGAGTCCGACTGGACCCTCGTCATGGAGTCGGCGAAGCCCGACGGGAGCGTCACGGTGGGGCGCACCGCCGTCGGTGCGCTCTACCTGACGATCCGGGGCCGCAGCGCGCACGTGGCGAACGACTACCGGCTCGGCCGCAACGCCATCGAGGAGGCGGCGCACGTCATCCTGGCGCTGCACGCGCTCACCGACCCTGACGCCGAGCGGATCGTCAACGTCGGCATCGTCCGCGGCGGCAGCGCCCGGCAGGTGGTGGCCGACCACGTCTGGCTGAGCGTCGACCTGCGCGCCCCCGACAACCCGACCGCCGACGCGCTCGTGGCGCGCATCCGCGAGATCGCGGCGGCGCCGCGCACGCCCGGCGTGACCATCGAGGTCGAGGGCGGCGTGACCCGCCCGGCCTGGGTGAACAACCCGGGCACCCGCCGCCTGGCGGAGCTCGCGGCCGACATCGCGCGCGAGGGTGGCCTCCCGTTCGGCGAGATCGTCTCGCGCGGCGGCTCGGACGGGAGCTTTACGGGCGCGCTGGGCGTGCCGACGCTCGACGGGCTGGGCATCGTCGGCGGCAACGTCTGCAGCCGCCATGAGTGGGCCGACGCCGCGAGCCTGGTCCCGCGCGCCGCGCTGCTGGCCACCCTGATCGCCCGCCTGGCCGAGCCGAGCACGACATAAGCCAAGGGACGCGTCCGCCGGCAAGCACCACGGGGGTGATTGGGTTGGCCCGGCCTCCGCGCTGGGGCTGGCCACGCGCGCCGAGTCGGCCGATCCGCAGTCTGCTCGCGATCAGAGTGCGGCGGGTTCACGACCGGCGCTGAGCGTCGATGGGTTGGTGGACCGCCCCTTAGCGCGTCCCGGACACCACCACGATGGCCGCGGTGGTGTTTGTGGACGTGCCGTCGTAGACGCCGCGTAGCCCCTCAATGACCTCTCTGACGGTCGCGGCCCGCTCGTCGGCGCCCAGGCCGTCGAAGAGGGGGTGGAGGGGGACCGCAATTTGGCCATGCCGGTCGACCCGGTCGCCGCGGCTGCTCCATGCAGCGACCGTACAACCGGTTGAGGACCACGTCATGCCAGTAGGCAGCTGTTGACCCGCGGCTCGCCAACCAGCGCACCTCGTGCGAGAGCAAGGGGTCGGGCAGCGGCCGCGCGCGGATCGCGCGAGGTCCGGTCAGCCGCCGGTGGCGGTGTAGCCGCCGTCGACCACAATCTCGGCGCCGGTGACGTAGGACGACTCGTCGGAGGCGAGGAACAGCGCAACGCTCGCGATCTCCTCGGGCCGGGCGATCCGGCCGAGTGGTGTGGCGCTCTCGAAGGCGGTGCGCTTGTTCGGGTCGGCCAGGTAGGGTGCCTGCATCGGCGTCTCAACGATGCCGGGGTGGATGATGTTGGCGCGGATGCCCTGCCCCGCGTACTGCACCGCCAGCGACTTGGTGAGCGAGATCAGCGCACCCTTGCTGGCGGTGTAGGCGTCCTGCGGCAGCGTGAAGCCGCGCAGCGCCGAGACCGACCCAACCAGGATGATCGAGCCGCCACCCGCCCGCACGAGGTGCGGGATGCCATACTTGCAGGTGAAGAAGGCGCCCTTCAGGTTGATCGCCATCACCCGGTCCCACCACTGCTCCTCCGTGTCGACGACCGAGCGGTCGCGGTCCTTCCAGAGCACGCCGGCGTTGTGGTAGAGGATGTGGAGCGCGCCGAACCGCTCGACCGCGGCCTCGACCATGGCGCGCACGTCGGCCTCGACGCCGACGTCGCCCCTGACGAAGAGCGCCTGGCCCCCCGCCGCCTCGATCTCGCGGGCGAGCGCGGAGCCCGCCTCATCGATGTCGGCCACGACGACCCGGGCGCCGTGGCGGGCGAACAGCGTCGCTGCCGCCGCGCCCTGCCCCTTCGCCGCGCCGGTAATGAACGCCACCCGATCCTGCAGCCGCGGTCCAAACACGGCCTACCTCCTCATCTGTGGTCGATCGCGTCGAGCCAGTAGGGCAGGCCGTGCCGCGTAATCTCGGCCTCCAGGCGCATGCCGACCTTCTCGGCCACCCGGCGCGAGGCGAGGTTGCCCTGCCGGATCAGGCTGATCAGCCGTGGCAGCCCCAGCTCGCGGAAGGCGTAGTCACGCACGGCGCCCGCCGCCTCCGTCGCCAGCCCGCGGTTCCAGTAGTCGCTGCGCAGATCGTAGCCGAGCTCCGTCTCGGCCGCACCGTCGAGCTCGGTGTGCTCCAGGCCGCAGTCGCCGATCAGCGCCCCGTCGGCCTTCAGAACGACCGCGAAGAGGCCGTAGCCGTGGCGCGCCTGGTGGTCCAGGTTGCGCCTCATCCGCGCCTCCATCTGGCTCGGGTCGAAGGGCTCGACGCCGAACGCCGCCATGACGCGCGGGTCGCCGAAGACGCCGAGCAGCGCGTCGGCGTCGTCGGCGCGCATCAGGCGCAGGCGGAGGCGCGGTGTTTCGATCACGCGGTACCTTCCTCTCACGCCGGCGCGCCGGTGCGGGCGGCGGCCGGGTGGTTCGGCTGCGCTGTCGGCCGGGCGCCGGGCCTCCCGGCCGGGCCCCTAGATCACCCCGCGCCTCGGCCGCGGCCGGCCTAGATGCGCTCGAAGTAGCGGTTCAGCTCCCAGTCGGTGACGGCGCGCTCGGCTGCGGCCAGCTCGTGCCGGGCGGTCAGCAGGTAGTGCTCGGCGACCTCGTCGCCGAAGGCGGCCCGCACCGCTTCGCTCCGCTCCCAGCAGTCGATCGCCTCGCCCAGCGACCGGGGCAGGTGGAGTACCTCGGGGCCGGCGGCGTAGGCGTTGCCGGCGGCGGGCTCGGGCAGCGGCAGCTCGTGCTCGATCCCCCAGAGCCCCGAGGCGATCACCGCGGCGTAGGCGAGGTAGGGGTTGGCGTCGGCGCCCGGGATCCGGTTCTCGACGCGCAGGCTGTCGGCGTGGCCGACGACGCGGAAGCTGGCGGTGCGGTTGTCGCGCGCCCAGGCGATCGCGGTGGGCGCCCAGGAAAGCGACTGGTAGCGCTTGTAGGAATTCACGTTGGGTGCGTAGAAGAGCGCCATGTCGCGGGCCAGCGCGAGCAGGCCGGCCAGGAAATGGGCGAAGAGGCGTGAGCCGGGGCCGGCGTCGGCCTCGCCGTGGTGGGCAAAGCGGTTGGCCGTGCCGTCCTGGTCCCAGAGGCTGGCGTGGATGTGGCAGCTCGAGCCGGCGGCGTCGGCGTGCGGCTTCGCCATGAAGGTGATCGCGCCGCCCTGCCGGTCGGCGATCTCCTTGGCGGCGTGCTTGCAGAGCGTGTGGCGGTCGGCGGCCGTCAGTGAGTCCGCGTAGGCGAGGTTGAACTCGACCTGGCCGCGGCCCCACTCCCCCTTGGTGCCCTCGACCGGCACACCCGCGGCTTCGAGTGCGTTGCGGATCGTGCGCAGGAGCGGCTCCTCGCGCGAGCCCTGGAGGATCGAGTAGTCCTCGAGGTAGGTGGCGACCGGCGTGAGCCCGCGGTAGCCCCGCGCGTGCGCCGCCGCGAACGACTCGCGATAGAGATAGGCCTCGAGCTCGGAGGCGAGCATGGGGCGCAGGCCGAGCGCGGCGGCCCGCTCGATCTGGCGGCGCAGCACCTGACGCGGGGCGACCTCGACCGGGCGGCCGTCCTCGTGGTGGGGGTCGCCGAGGAGGAGGGCGGTACCCTCGAGCCAGGGCAGGCGGCGGAGAGTGGACCAATCGGGGCGCACGAGGAAGTCGCAGTAGCCGCGCTCCCAGTTCGCCAGCCGGTAGCCGGGCAGGGGCTCCAGCTCGAGATCGACCGTCAGGAGGTAGTCGCAGGCGTGCATGCCGGTGGGGGCGACGTGGTCGCGGAAGTGGCGCGCGGTGAAGCGCTTGCCGGCGAGACGCCCCTGCTGATCCGGGAACGCCAGGATCACGGTGTCGATCTCCCCCTGCGCGATCAGCCGATCGAGCTCGTCCCGCTCCAGCATCGCCCCCTCCTCGCGCCGCTCGCCCTCGCCCGCCCCGGTCGTCGGACAGGGGCCATTGTACCCCCGGTGCGGCCGCCGCGCCCCTACTGCCCGGGGAGCGGCGGCCGACGGGCCGGCTACCGGTCGGAGACGTGGCGGCAGCACGGGTGCCCTCAGACGCCCACGCCGGGACGGCCCGCCGACGCAAAGGGATCCGTGGTCCGGGTGTGGCGGAGCTGCCGGCGGTTGTGCCGGAGGGTACAGGGGAGCGGTTCCGGCGGGAGCAGCCACAAGCGACGCCGGTGGCTAGAGTGGTGGCAGCGAAAGGGCTCGGCGCCGCCGGGGTGACCGAGGCAGGAACGGAAACGGGACACCAGAGGGAGGTTCCACGATGCGTCGCTTCAACGTCTCGCCGGTATCGGTCCAGGTCGGCCGCGTGGCCGGCGCGCTCGCGCTCACGGCGCTCCTCGGCGGTAGCCTGGCCGGCGCCGCGCACGCCGCGCCCCCCCTCGAGCCGAAGCCGCAGTGCATGACGATGGGCAGCATCTCGCAGTGCGTCGGCCCGAGCGGCATCACCCAGCAGGTCGGCGATATCTCGCAGTCGGTTGGCCCGGACGGCGTCTCGCAGCAGACCGGCATCCCGGCCGGCCAGTCGCTCGGCCCGGTGCAGGTGGGCTCGATGCAGATGATGTCGGGTGGCTCGGGCTCCGTGTCGGTCGTCGGCGGCGGTGAGGGCACGGTCGTCTCGTCGAGCCGCGTCACCACGAGCGGCGGCAGCACCACTGTCGTCACCTCGGGCACGGGCGGCGTAGTGGCGCTGCCGCAGCTTCCGTTCGCGGCCAGCGCGCCGCAGCCCGCGGTCGAGACGATGCCCGCGCTGCCGACGGACGTGCCGCTGGCGCTCGCCGTCAGCCGCGGCCCCGACGCCACCTACCACAAGGGCGAGACCGTCTACATCGGCTACGCCATCAACCAGCCGATGAGCGTGCGCATCGTCAGCGTCCAGGGCGACCAGACCACCACGCTGATGCAGGGCGGGGGCACCGGCTCCAAGGGCATGGTGAGCGCGACAGCGGGGCCGAACACGGGGCCGCAGACGTTCAAGATCGTGGGGCTGGGTGAGGACCTGAAGCTCTACGAGACCAGCGTCACCATCACCGTCGTCGACTAACCCGTCGGGAACACGCTCCACGCTCCTTTTCTCGTCGCGCCGCGGGCGCTTCCCCAGCCGGGAAGCGCCCGCGGCGTTGTCCGTGCTCCCCGGCCACGCGCCCGGGCCCGAAGGTGGTGCGGCTCGGCCCCACTCCCACTCCGGCGCCGGCCGCGAGCTCGGCCGGCCCGAACCGGGCGCTGGGGCCCCGGGGCGACCGGACATCCTGCCTCGCCCGAGCGCCGACGACGAGGTCGATCGGGCGCGCGGGCACGGGTCGTTGCGCGTGGCGCACGGGACCCGGATAGGTTGTTCCCTGTGCCCAACGGTACAGGGGGCCATTGCCGCCGGGAGCAGAGGGCGGCGGCGGGCGGCCGTATCCTCAGGACATAAGAACGGTGCGGCGAGCGGACCAAACGCAAGCGCAGAGAGGACGCCACGCACCGACAGGTACAGCGGCCGGGTGCCGCAGAAAGAAAGGAAGGAACCCACGATGCAGCTTCACGAGCAGACCTCGAAGACGACCCGCAGCACGCTCCTGCGCCGGGCCTCCCGCGCGATCGTTCTCCCGGCGACCGCCCTCGCGCTCCTGGCGGGCTTCGCCGCCCCGGCCGCCCCGGCCTTCGCCGACTGCCGTCCGCCGGCCAAGTGCACGGCGATCGGGCAGAACGCCGTCGTCGCGGGTGGTCGTGGTGGCACGGCGATCGGCCAGAACGCGGTCGCAACCGGCGGCCGCGGCACGGCGATCGGCCAGAACGCGGTCGCAACCGGCGGCCGCGGCACGGCGATCGGCCAGAACGCGGTGGCGACCGGCGGTCTCGGTGGCACCGCCATCGGCCAGAACGCGGTCGTCGCGGGTGGTCTGGGCGGCACGGCGATCGGCCAGAACGCGGTCGCGACCGGCGGCCTCGGTGGCACCGCCATCGGCCAGAACGCGGTCGTGGCCAACGGCGGCGCTACCGCCATCGGCCAGAACGCGGTGGTCGCGGGTGGCCTCGGCACGGCGATCGGCCAGAACGCGGTCGTGGCCGGCACGGGCAGCACCGCGATCGGCCAGAACGCGGTGGTCACGGGTGGTCTGGGCGGCACGGCGATCGGCCAGAACGCCGTCGTCGCGAACGGTGGCGGCACCGCCGTCGGGCAGAACGCGGTCGCGCTGGGCTTCGGCACCGGTACCGCCATCGGCCAGAATGCCGTCGTCGCGGGTGGTCTCGGTGGTACCGCCATCGGGCAGAACGCCGTCGCCACGGGTGGTCTGGGCGGCACGGCGATCGGCCAGAACGCGGTGGCGACCGGCGGTCTCGGTGGCACCGCCATCGGCCAGAACGCGGTCGTCGCGGGTGGTCTGGGCGGCACGGCGATCGGCCAGAACGCGGTCGTGGCCGGCACGGGCAGCACCGCGATCGGCCAGAACGCGGTGGTCACGGACACCCAGGGCGGCACGGCGATCGGCCAGAACGCCGTCGTCGCGGGCGGCTAAACCGCTCCGCCACTCCGGCAAGCAACCTGAAGACGAGGCGGGCGCTCCTAAACGGGAGTGCCCGCCTCGACGATTCCCGCTGGCGCCGACACCACTGCCACTGGAAGCCTGGAACCGACGGCACGCAGACATCGCACGCCGACGATTCGCACCGGCGCCGACGCCGCGGCAACCGCGCGCTTGCCCGCCCTTGCCACGATCCCCTCGATGAAGGTTTGCCAGGCCGCCCAGTCGCCGCGATCGCGTGCTTGCCCGCCCGCCCGCGCCACCTTGACAGGGCGCGCGCGGCTTTGCTACTATCACCAGTGCGCCGCTCGGCGTAGACGCCGATGTAGCTCAGTGGCAGAGCAGTTGTTTCGTAAACAACCGGCCGTCGGTTCGAATCCGACCATCGGCTCCCGCATCCGAAGCCCGCGGCCGTCTGGATTGAACTCGAGGGGTCGCGGGCTTCGGCCTTTCCCACCCTCACCCTGACTCGATCAAGGTGAGATATTGAGACGATCAGAGTGAGGCTCGAGAGGGTAGCCGCGTGGTCGTCGCCATGCACCGGGCCAGTGGTGTCGCCGGGCGGCCTGAACCGTGCTGGCGGCCGCGGTCGCAGACGGAACGGTGGCGGCGCGTTCAACCGCGTGCTCTGCAGTTTCGGGCTCATGTACTTCCCCTGCCCTGAGCGGGCGCTGGCCGAGTGCCGCCGCGTGCTCAGGCCGGGTAGCCGCCTGGGCGTGACCACCTGGGCCGAGCCACGCGGCCGCGCCGTCGTCGCCACGCTCGCCGCGCTCGATCGACTGCCCGCCCTGTTCGTGCCGCGCTTCGCCGACCGCGCCGCCGTCGCCAGGGCGCTCGACTGCACGGGCTTCACGGGGCGCCGGGTCGAGGCGACCTCGACCACGCTCGTCTACGCCGACGCCGCCGACTACTGGGCGACCGCCTAGGCGGGCGGCTTCCGGGGCCTGCTCGAAACGCTCCCTGACGAGGCGCTGGCGCAGGTGCGGCGGCACCTCGCCGAGCAGCTCCAGGGCCAGGAGGGCCCGGCGGCCTCCACGGCCTCGTCACCGCGCTCATCGGCCTCGGCACCCGCCGCTGACCCCGGTTGGGATCGTCGGGCGCCAGGCGAGCAGGGCGGCGCGCAGGTCGCGCTCGAACGGCGCGCGTCGCTCGCCCAGCCCGCCGGCGAGCAGTAGGAGGTCGAGGCGAGCAGGCCGATGAGCGCGTCGAGGGTCCATTCCCGGGCGAACGAGAGCCGGTACGCCTCCACCCGCGAGAAGGCAGAGCGGGCGAAGGCCCGGAAGAGATCGGCGGGCGGACCAGTGCCATCCGGCGGGGGCTCGCGCCTGGCCGCTACAGCGCAACGCCGGCGTCGGCCGCGGCCGCGGCGAGCTCAGCCTCGATCCGGGCGCGCAGCGCCGCCTTCTCGGGCTCGGGCAGGAAGCTGACGTCGACGCCGGTGCGCACGAGCGCGGCCAGTTCGGCGGGGGTGAAGCGGTGGACGCGGGCGAGCGCCAGGAGCTCGGCGGTGAGCGTCGTGCCGAACATCGGCGGATCGTCCGAGTTGACGGTGACGGGGACGCCGGCCTCGATCAGCCGCCGGATCGGGTGCGCCTCGAGCGAGGGGTAGACGCCGAGGCAGACGTTGCTGGTCGGGCAGACGTCGCAGGCGATCCGCCGCTCGGCCAGGTGCGCCAGCAGGTCCGGGTCCTCGACGGCACGCACCCCGTGGGCGATCCGGTCCGCCTCGAGCGCACGCACGGCGCCCCAGACGCTCGCCGGCCCCTCGGTCTCGCCGGCGTGGGGCCAGGCGCGCAGGCCGGCCGCCCGGGCGAGGCGGAACACCTCGGCGAACGGCTCGGGCGGGTTGCCGACCTCGTAGCCGCCGAGCCCGAGCGCAACGATCCCCTCGTCGCGCCGCGCGATGGCGAACTCGAGCGTCTCCTCGATCCAGCCGCTGCCCGGACGGAGGTTGCGCGGGAAGTCGGGCACGAACTGGAGCCGCACCCCGAGCCCAGCCTCGACCCGCGCCGCCCCCTCCCGGATGCCGTCCCAGAGCTCGTCGTAGGGCAGGCCCTTGAACCGCTTGTGGGTCGAGGGCACGAACGTCACCTGGACGTAGCGCACCCCCTGCTCAGCCGCGCTCTCGCCCAGTTCGCACGTAACCCGGGCGAAGTCGGCCGGGTCGCGCAGGCAGTTCAGGATCGCCAGCCAGACCTCGATGAAGTGCGGGAAGTCGCGGAAGCGATACCAGCGCGCCAGCTCGTCGACGTCGCGTGCGGGCAGGTCGACGCCGTGGCGCCGGGCGAGCTCGAGCAGTGTCGCCGGCCGGATCGACCCCTCCAGGTGCAGATGGAGCTCCACCTTCGGCATCTGCCGGACGAATCGCTCGATCGGTTCGTCCACCCCCGCCCCGCTGGCCCCACGGCCGGTCAACGCATCCACGCTCACCCTCGCGCTTCTCCCAACCAGAGTTGCGGCTCCCCGCCCGCCCGCAGGCCGCCGGTACGACGTTACCCCGCGCCGACCGCTATGTCAACGCTTGCCGAACGACCCCGTCGGCGGCGCCGGTCCATGCCGGGAGCGTGGGCCGGCGGGCGGCGACGCGGTGCGGGTCGGGAGTGTCCAAGAGTACCCAGCGGGAGGCGGAGCGCGTCCTCGGTGGCGCGCGTCACACGCGGTTTCGGCCGGGTGTGCCCAAGAGCACACAGCGGCGTTGCCGCGGGGGGCTGGGCGGCGCGCGGTAACGCCGTATGCTCGAACCATCGAACGAGGATAGCCCGGCCGAACGGATCAGCCACCACGATGGATCGAAGACGAGGAAAGGAGCCACGACGATGACGACCATCAGCACCGGCGCCACCAGGCGCAGCCTCCGCGCCCCGGCGACCTCCCGCCTGAGCTCGCTCGCCCACATGGCGATCCTCCCGGCGCTCGCGCTGGTTGCGGCGACCTTCCTCCAGGCCACGCCCGCCTCCGCCGACACGGGTACGCTGCCCAAGCCGCCCAAGCCCGCTCCGGTCAACCCGGGCGCGCCGAAGCCGCCCACCCCGACGCCCCCGCCGACCGGCGGCACGAGCGTCGGTCAGAACGGCACCAGCTGCATCGGCCCCGGCTGCGTCGCCGTCGGCCAGAACGCCCAGTGCGCGCCCGGCACGCAGAACTGCAACATCAACCAGAGCGCGATCGTGAACAACAACAACACCTTCCAGACGAATATCTCGCGCACCCTGGTCGAGACGAACCCGACGACCGTGCAGGTCGTGCAGGCGCCCAGCCCCGCCCCGGTGGTGCAGCAGGTGGTGCAGCAGGTGGCGGTGGCGGTGCCGGTCGAAGTCGGCATCAGCGTCGACCGCGGGCTGGGCGGCACCTACACCGTCGGCGAGGAGCTGGGCGTGAGCTTCACGGTGAACCAGCCGATGGACGTGACGATCGAGGCGGTGCTGAAGGATCAGCGGCTGCCGCTCTACCAGGGGCACGTCGAGGGCCCGACGACCTTCAACACCTTCGTCCCGCAGGCGCCGGGCGTGCTGGTGCTCGAGATCAACGGCAAGACGTCGGACGGCCACAGCTCGAAGGACACGACCTGGATCCTGGCCCTGCCGGCGAAGTAGGGACGGGCCCCGCCCCCAAACCCCCAATCCCGGGGGGACCCGGCAGGGATGCCGGTGCGGCCCTCTCCCAGGTATTCGATGCCTGATAGATGAGTGACCGGCGGTGCGATCGGCACCGCCGGTCTTGACTGTCCCAGCCCACTACTCGGTTCCCGCGACGTGGAGAGGCATAGCGGCGGCACCACCAGCCCGGCCCACTCTCCAGGAATGCAGGCCAGGCGGGCGCGTCCCGCGCCCGCATCTCTGCTGCTTCCCCCAGGATCGGGGGACAGGGGGCCGGCCGCCTCGTCCCTAGCCCTGCGGCGCGGGCTGGATGAGCTGGTAGACAATGCCGCCCGAGGTGTCGGCCTGGGTGAAGGCGAGCAGGTTCGCGCCGAAATGGGCTGCCGGGCCCTGGAAGTCGACGCCAGCGGCGCGCAGCCGCTCGATCGCGGCGTTGATGTCGTCGGTGCCGACCGCGATGTGCTCGATCCGCGCGACGTTGCCCTCGCCGAGCCGCTGACGCCGCTGCTCGGGATCGGCGATCTCGATGAGCTCGATCTGAGCGTTGCCGAGGCTGTAGAACGCTGCCCGCAGGTGGCGCTCGGGCCAGGTGAACTCGCGCGTCTTCTCCAGACCCAGCACCTCCGAGCAGAAGCGCATCGCCTGGTCGAGATTGGCCACGACCACGCCGACGTGGTCGAGCCGGTTGAGCATCGTCATTGCCTTCCTCCTCGCTGGCTGGCCGCTCCCAGCCCTCCCTCGGCCGCTGCCCTGTCGGCGTGGCGAGGTCTGGACGGGGGCGGCGACAGCCCCTATCGTCGGCGGTCGACTAGCCGTCGAGCGGTGGCCGGTGCTGTGCCCACGGCTGGATCGCCTCAAAGCAGGCGGCCGCGCGCAGCACGGTCGCGTCGTCGTGCCAGCGGCCCACGATCTGGAGCGCCACGGGCAGCCCCTCGCTCGTGAAGCCGCAGGGCACGACCGCCGCCGGCTGCCCGGTCAGGTTGAACGGGAACATGAAGGGCACACGCTCGAAGATCGAGGGTGCGGGCTTGCCGTCGATCCCCTGGGGCGGGCCCTGGACCGGGCCAGGCGTGGCGGGCCAGGCGCCGCACGGCATGCCGGGGCAGAGCAACAGGTCGCACGTTTCGAAGAAGGCGCGCGCCTGGTTGTAGAAGACGGCGCGCTGGTTCATCGCCTTCATCACGTCGATCGCGGTCAGCGGCAGGGTGTGGTCGATCATCTCCTGGAGGCTGGGCTCGATCCAGTCGGGGCGCTCCTTCGCCTGGTCGACCACGCGCCCGGCGACCCCGCTCTCGTAGATCACGCGGTGCCAGGCGTCGGGGTTGGGCCAGCCCGGATCGCGCTCCTCGTAGTGGCAGCCCAGCTCCGTGAAGCGCTTCGCCGCGGCGTGGGCGAGTCGGCGCACCTCGGGATCGACCGCCGCGTAGCCGAAATCGGCGCTCCAGACGACGCGCAGCCCCTTGATCTCGCCGTCGCAGGCCGCGAGGTAGTCGGGCGGCTGGTTGTCGATCGTGAGCGGGTCGCGCGGATCCGGCCCGGCCATCGCCTGCAGCAGCAGCGCCGCGTCGCGCACCGTGCGCGTCATCGGCCCATTGTGTGAGCGCGCCGCCCAGTAGTTCGCGTTCGGGTGGTAGGGCACGCGCCCGAACGAGGGCTTGAGGCCGAAGATGCCGCAGAGCGACGACGGGATGCGGATCGAGCCGGCGCCGTCGGAGCCGTGGGCGAGCGGCCCGATCCCGGCCGCCACCGCCGCACCCGCCCCGCCCGACGAGCCGCCCGAGGTGCGCTCGAGGTGCCACGGGTTCTTGCACGGCTCGCCCAGCAGATTGTCCGACATATCCTTGTGGCCGATGTGCGGGGTGTTGGTCTTGCCCAGCAGCACACCGCCGCTCGCCCGCAGCCGCGCCGCCACCGCCCCGTCCTCGGTCGGGACGTTGTGCTCGAAGAACTTCGAGCCGTAGGTCGTGCGGATGCCGGCCGTGGGCTCGAGATCCTTGATCGAGTAGGGGATGCCGTCGAGCGGGCCGAGCAGCTCCCCGCGCATCTGCCGCTCCTCGCTCGCCCGGGCATCGGCCCGCGCCCGCTCCGCCGTTACGGTGAGAAAGGCGTTGAGGCGCGGGTTGAGCCGGTCGAGGCGCTGGAGGACGGCCTCGGTCAGCTCGACCGGCGAGAGCTGGCGCGCCCGGATCAGGCGTGCCAGCTCGGTGGCCGGTGTGTAGCACAGCTCCGTCGTGTCCACGTCTACCCTCTCCCATCCGCTCGCCCGCCCCCTGCTCCGCCCGGCCGATCCAGGTCGCCGACCCGACGTCGCCGCCCGGAGCGGGCGGCGACGCGAGCCGGTGGTTGCCGCGCGGCAACCCTGGTCCGAGCGGTGGTCCGGCTGCCGAGCCGGTGAGGCAGGCTCGGGTCGGAGTGTACCACCGTGGTCAGGCGATCATGTCGTCGGCCAGCGGCGGCCGGGCTGGCTGACGGCAGCCGCGCGGCGGCACCGCCGGGAGCGTCAGGACCGCGTCGAAGTCGTCGTCCGCCGCGATCCGGTTGTAGCGCTCGAAGCCGCAGCCGAGGCAGTGGTGGACGATGACGTGCTCGCCCTTGGGCCGGGTGAAGGCGCCGACGGGGCGCATCGTGGCGCGGCACGAACTCGCGCGGTCGCCGGGTGTGGCCGCGTCGACGTGGCGCGAGTGGAGGCAGAGCGGACAGTGGTTGCGGTGGCTGCCCCCCGAGGGGAGCGGGCCGACCATGGCCTTGCAGTGGCAGCAGCGAAACGTTTCGCCGCCGCCACGCCCACCACGCCGGGTCGCGCCAGCCATGGCGGGGCGCGATGGCGCGTGGGCCGGCCGGCCGGCGGATCGGCCCCGCCGGGAGCGCGCTTCG
>JBHOQZ010000103.1:0-2035 GCA_042408635.1 Chloroflexota bacterium | reverse complement strand
GATCGGACTCGATGGCGGCACCCACGGCCACCCCGGTTGTACCATCGCGGTCGAGCGGGAAGCGCCGCGCGGCCAGGTCGATCCGGGGCACCGGCAGCGGCGGCACCGGGTACTCGTGCTCGCCCTGCACGCGCAGCGCGGCGCGGCTGGTGGCCAGGACCGTCAGCTTCGGCGCCGCTGCCAGCAGCTCGGCCACGACCGGCGCGCCCGCCACCACCTGCTCGCAGTTGTCGAGCACGAGCAGCAGCCGCTTCTCGCGCAGGAAATCGCGCAGACGATCTTCCAGGCGCCCGCCCTCCTCGCGCACACCCAGCGTGGAGGCGATCGTCGGCACAATCAGCGCCGGGTCGCTCACCGGCGCGAGCGGCACCAGGAACGCGCCGTCGGGGAACTGGTCGAGCAGGTCGGCCGCGAGCTGGAGCGCGAGACGCGTCTTGCCGCTGCCGCCGGGGCCCGTGAGCGTCACCAGGTGGACGTCGGGGCGCAGCAGGCGCTCGCGCACCGCCGCCACCTCGCGCTCGCGCCCGACGAAGCTCGTCACCTGGACCGGGAGGTTGTGGAGCTGGGCGTTGAGCGACTTGAGCGGTGGGAACTCGTCGAGCAAGTCCGGATGGACGAGCTGGTAGACGTGCTCGGGCCGCTGGAGATCCTTCAGGCGGTGGAGCCCGAGCGAGCGCAGCGAGGCGCCGACCGGCAGCCGCTCGCGCACTGCCTCGGCCGTGCTCTCCGCCAGCAGCACCTGACCGCCGTGCCCGATCGCCCGGATGCGCGCGCAGCGGTTGACCGGCGAGCCGTAGTAGTCGCCGTCGCGCAGGTCGGCTTCGCCGGTGAGCAGCGCCATGCGCACGCGCATCGGCGCC
Organism: Chloroflexota bacterium; assembly: GCA_042408635.1. Taxonomy (GTDB): domain Bacteria; phylum Chloroflexota; class UBA6077; order FW602-bin22; family JBHOQZ01; genus JBHOQZ01. The sequence goes on along the minus strand of JBHOQZ010000103.1, from coordinate 1,175 downwards.
ACCACGCCCCAGTCCTGGGCGGCCAGCGCCTGCTGCGCCGCCAGCGCGGCCGCCACCGCATCGATCGGGCTGCCGAAGACGCAGAAGGCGCTGTCGCCCTCGCCCCGAGTGCGGATGAGCACGCCATTGTGCTGATCGACCGTCTCGGTGAGCAGCCGGTCGTGCAGGATGAGGGCGGGGCGCATCGCCTCGGGGAAGCGCTCCCACCGGCTGGTGCTGCCCTCGATATCGGTGAAGAAGAAGGTGACCGACCCGGTCGGGTAGGGACGCGCCATGTCAGAGCCCTCGGCCGGCGGCTGATAGCCGCCGGAACTGCCCCCGCGCGGGCGGACGACGGGGCAACAAGCCGCAATGGTCGCCCCGCAACCGCAACACGGACAGGGTAGCACGGCCGCGCGCTTCTGACCAGATGCGCGGGTGCGACGACAAAGCCACTGCACACGTGCCGATCAGCGCACGAACGGATTGCTACTTGATTGCACCACTGTAGCGGAGCGCCGAGTAAGCGGCGGGGGGCGGGTTAGAGGCCGGTGTGGCGGGCGAGGCGGCCGTCGTAGCAGGAGAAGCGGTTGGCGACGCGCAGGTACTCGCGCTCGTTGCCCTCGAGCATGAGCTTGTGCATCACGATGATGTCGCCGTCGGGCATCGGCTCACGGGCCTGGACGCACAACTCGATGACGGGTTTGTTGTCCTCGTAGACGCGCACGCGACCCGGCTGGCGCGGGATGCGGTAGATGCGGTTGGGCACGAGGCGGCTAGGCACCTCGAGGTAGCCGAGGAGGTCGAGCTTGTCGTACTCCTCCGAGGTGAGGACGTCGCGCAGCAGTTGATCGGCGCGCCGCTCCGCCTCGAGCCACTCCGGCCGGGTGCGGAACCAAACGTCCGGCCGGTAGCCGTAGGGGCGGTAGATGACGGTGGAGCGCGAGGGGATCCACTTCATGCACGCCCAGAGCAGGAAGAGGATGAGCAGCCAGCCGGTCAGCGCGGCGAGCGAGTCGCGCAGGAGAGGATCGGCAGGCAGGCTGAGGTCAGTCGGCATCGCGGCCTCCGGCGATCGCGAGTTGAGACGGGCGCAGGGCAAGCGTGGCGGGGACGCAAGCGCCGTTCGCCTGCGGCCGGAGCCCGGCCGGCGCGTGCGGCGGCGCGGCGGCCGCGCCCCCTAACCACCCCGGGTG
>JBHOQZ010000219.1:0-1045 GCA_042408635.1 Chloroflexota bacterium | reverse complement strand
GCAGTCGACCGCGCCGAGCAGCTGCCCGCAGCCCTCCTCGACCAGCACCGACAGCAACAGCACGGGGATCGCGGCCGTGGCCGGGTCGGCCTTGAGCCGCTCGAGCACATGCAGACCGTCGGCGTCGGGCAGGTGGATGTCGAGCGTAATCAGGTTGGGTCGGACCTCCCGCGCCAGCCGCAGCGCCTCGGCCGCGCTGTAGGCAACCTCGGCGTGGTAGCCTGCCCGCTCGAGGTAGCGCCGGATCAGGTGCGCAATGTCCGGCTCATCGTCGACGACGAGGATGCGCGTGCCCGGAGCGGATGCTGTCGCGCGCGGGGCTACGCCGGCCGGTTCGGTGCACCCGGCGCCACCCACGCCGGGTGCCTGCGCCACCGCGCCCGGTCGGACCAGGCCGGGCGGCCCGCCGGGCAGCGTGAAGCTGAACGTCGAGCCCCGGCCGGGCTCGCTCTCGACCTCGATCGTGCCGCCGTGCAGCTCCACCAGCGCGCGCGTGATCGCCAGCCCCAGGCCGGTGCCGCCGACCTTCTGCGTCATCGTGTTCTGGGCGCGGAAGAAGCGCGTGAAGAGGCGGCTGCGCTCCTCCGGCGTCAGCCCGATCCCCGTATCCTGCACCGACACCCGCACGCCCGCCTCGACGCCTCGGGCCGCGATCGTGATCGCGCCGCCCTCGGGCGTGTACTTGTAGGCGTTGGCGAGCAGGTTGGTCATCACCTGAGTGATGCGGTCGGCGTCTGCCCACACCGCCGGCAGGTCGTCGGGCAGGTCGAGCGTGAGCTGCTGCGACCTGGCCTCGATCTGGGGGCGTAGCGAGGTCGCCACGCCGCGGATCAGGCGGGCGAGGTCGAGTGCGCCTGGGCGCAGCTCGATCTTGCCCGACTCGATGCGGGCCACGTCGAGCAGGTCGTTGATGAGCGCGACCAGCCGGTCGGCGTTGCTGCGCACGATCTCGAGGAACTCGCGCTGCTCGGCGCTGATCTGCCCCACCTCACCCTCGACCAGCAGGTCGACGTAGCCCTTGATCGAGGTGAGCGGCGTGCGCAGC
>JBHOQZ010000100.1:0-6452 GCA_042408635.1 Chloroflexota bacterium | reverse complement strand
CGTCTGGGAGCACGCCTACTACCTCAAGTACCAGAACCGGCGCCCCGACTACCTCGCCGCCTGGTGGAACGTCGTCAACTGGGACGAGGTCGGGCGGCGCTACGAGCAGGCGCGCGGCGGCCGCTGAGCCGTCCACACGGCAGACGCCCGGTCCTGACTCGAAACGCACATCAATGTCAGCGGAGCCGGTCCCCAGTGGGGGCCGGCTCCGGCATCTGCCGAGCGGGTGCCGGTCACGGGAGCCTGCAACTCGCAGCGTCGCCCGCTGCTGGGTGCTCAGGCGAACGTGGCGAGCGCATTGCCGGCGGCAGACCCGGCTCCGCTCCGGTTACCACCGGCAGGTCATCCCGGTTGCCGCACGCACTCCAGCCGCACGAGTACCGCGCGCCGCGCCGCACCTGCGTCCTCACGGGGGTAGAACAGAGGTCGCACGGCCCGAACTCAAAGGTTGGGGTGCTCGTCCCGGTCGGGCGCCGCCAGCGCCTCGCCCAGCCGCAGCCGCCGGCCCGACGACGGAGCGGCCAGGTGGCGCTCGGCCGCGGCGACCAGGTCCGCCACCGCCACCCCGTCGGCCGGTGCGACCGCCCAGCCGACGGCGACCTGGACGCGCGCCCCGGCGGGCGGCGGCTGATGCGCGAGCTGGTTCAGCACGACCCGCACCACCCGCGCCGCTGCCGGAGCGTCGGTGCCCCCCAGGCCGAGCAGAAAGGCGTCGGCGCTGTAATGGCCGACGACATCGTCCTCGCGCACGACCTCGTTCAGCGTCAGCGCGACTAGGCGGCGGGCGGCGTCCCACGTCGCCTCGTCGGCGGCCGCCCCGCTCGGGCACACCTGGAGCCGGACGAGCACCACGGTCAGCGGTCGCTCCGCCCGCGCCGCGCGGCGCACCTCACGCTGCAGCACCTCTTCGAGGACAGGTCGGTTGAGCAGTCCAGTGTCGGGGTCGCGCAGCGCCTGGGCCCGCAGCCGCTCGCGCAGCGCCACGTTCGAGAGCGCGAGGGCGAGCTGCTCGGCGACCGCGACCGCCAACTGCTGAGCCGTCGGCTCGATCCGGTCGCGTTCGCCCGCGCCGCCCGCCGCGTCCCCGCCACCCTGGAGGTGCAGCAACCCCACCACCTCGCCCTGGGCGAGCATGGGCAGGCAGATGCCGGCGGCAGGATGCGGTGAGCGTACGTGCGCGCACCAGGGACCGAGCTGCGCCGCATCGACAGTGTGGGGGCGGCCCCGGCGCAGCGCCCAGCACTCGTCGGGTGTGAACAGCGGCTCGGAAGCAACCGCACCGCCCCAGCCGGCCGCCTGCTCGAGCAGGTTGCGGGCGCGGTCGAAGGTGAAGATCGCGCCCGCGCGGCCGGGGAAGAGGTAGCGGGCGCTGTGCGCGACGACCCGGTAGGCCTCGTCCACAGAGCGGCAGACCTGGAGGAGCTCGCCCAACTCGCTCAGGCGGCTCAACTCGCGCGTGCGCGCCTCGAGCTCGTTGACCCACTGGGCGAGCTCCTGGTTGGCAACCTGCACGGCCTCCTGCAGCGTCTGCGCCTCGGTGACGTCGAAGTAGGAGACAACGACCCCGCTCGGCCCGGCCTGGCCGCCACCGAGCGGCTGCGTGCTCACGCTCAACCAGGCCGGACCGCCGTCCGCCCGCTGGATCCCCAGCACCTCCCCGGCGCAGGGCTGCCCCGTGGCGAGCGTGCGCTGCACCGGCTGCTCATGCGCGGGCAGCGGCGACCCGTCGCGGCGCACGGCCCGCGCGAGCAGTGCGCCGCACTCCGCCGGCGAGTCCACTCGCAGGCCGAGCAGCCGAGCCGCGCTGGCGTTCGCGTAGACCACCCGGCCGTCGGCGGCGAACACCAGGATCCCGGCCGGCAGCCCGGCGACGATCGCCTCGAAGGGGACGCGCGTCGCTAGGGCCGGCGCCACCCCGGCCGGTGGCTGCCGGCTGTCGTCCCGTGCGTGGTCGTGGCGGTTGGAGTCGGACACCCACCACCTCTCGTGGCCAGTCGCCCACCCGCCCCGGCGCGGGTCCGGCACCCCTGGGTGGCGGACCCGCCGGCCGCAGGCGGGATCAGCGAAACGCTCCGTGGAAGGAACGGTCGGGGATGTGGCCCGCCGCGTTGGCGACGCGGTTGTTGAAGTTGTAGAGCGCCGCCGTCTGGATGATGTCGTAGATATCGTCGGTCGAGAAGCCGTGGGCGCGCAGCGCCTCGATATCTGCCTCGTCGCACTCGACGGAGTTGCGCGTGATCTTGACCGCGTAGTCGAGCATGGCGCGCGTGCGCTCGTCCAGCCCAGCGCGGCGGTAGTCGAGGGTGATGCGCTCGGCGAGCACCGGGTCGCCCAGCAGGCGCCGCAACTCGGCGCTGTGGTTGGTCAGTCAGAAGATGCAGCGGTTCTCGGCCGAGACAACCACTGCGATCATCTCGCGCTCGGCGCGGCTCAGCCCCGACGGTCCTTTACTGATGTAGTCTTGCAGGTCGAGCCAGCGCAGGAAGTTCTCCGGCCGCCAGGCGTGGCAGCGGACGACGTTGTTCGGCGCGCCGAGCTTCTCGCGTTGGCGCCGCACCAGGTCGGCTATGCGCGGATCGAGCTCGTCCTCGGCCGGAATGGGGAACCAGCTTATCCGCTCGGTCGGCGCCCAGTCGGAGGCGCCCGTCTCCGGCGGCGCGTCGGTGGTGGTGCGCTCGGTCATCGTCGACGCCTCCCTAATGGATGAGCCAGGGGTGGAGCGGGAAGCGGTCGCAGAGCGCGCCCACGCGCTCGACGACCCGCGCCCGCACCGCCTCGTCCGCCGGCGCCTCCAGCCGGTCGGCGATCAGCCCCGCGATCTCGGTCATTTCGGTCGGCCCCAGGCCGCGCGTGGTGAGCGCCGCCGTACCCATGCGCACGCCGCCCGCCACCCTGGGGGGATTCGGGTCGTAGGGGATCGCGTTCTTGTTGACGGTGATGCCGACCTCGTCGAGCCAGGTCTCGCAGTCGGCCCCGGTCAGGCCACGCCTGGTGACGTCGAGCACGAGCAGGTGGGTATCGGTGCCGCCGGTCGTCAGGCGGAAGCCGCGCGCCATGAGGCCGCGGGCGAGCGCCTGGCAGTTCTCGACGACGCGCCGGGCGTACTCGCGGAACTCTGGCTCGGTCGCCTGCTTGAAGCAGACCGCCTTGGCCGCGATCACGTGCTCGAGCGGGCCGCCCTGCACGCCGGGGAACACCGCCGAGTCGACCTTGCGCGCCCAGGCCCGGCGGCACATGATGAAGCCGCCGCGCGGGCCGCGCAGCGTCTTGTGCGTGGTACTCGTGACGAAATCGGCGTGGGGCACCGGGCTGGGGTGCACGCCGCCGGCGACCAACCCCGCGATGTGGGCCATGTCGACCATGAGCGGGCAACCGGCCGCATCGGCGATCCGGCGCAGGCGGAGGAAGTCGATGATGCGCGGGTAGGAGCTGGCACCCGCCACCAGCAGCTTCGGCCCCACCTCGACCGCCTGGCGCTCAAGCTTGTCATAATCGATCAGCTCGGTCTCGGGATCGACCGTGTAGGCCTCGAAGTGGTAGAGCTTGCCCGAGAAGTTGACCGTGCTGCCGTGGGTGAGGTGGCCGCCCGAGCCCAGGTCCATCCCAAGCACGACGTCGCCCGGCTGCAAGACGGCCATGTAGACGGCCATGTTGGCCTGGGCGCCCGAGTGCGGCTGCACGTTCACGTGGTCGGCACCGAAGAGCGCCTTGGCACGGTCGATGGCAAGCTGCTCGACCTGGTCGACCACCCCGCAGCCGCCGTAGTAGCGCTTGCCCGGGTAGCCCTCGGCGTACTTGTTGGTCAGGACAGAGCCGGTCGCCTCGAGCACGGCGCGCGAGGTGAAGTTCTCCGAGGCGATCAGCTCGAGGACGCGCTCCTCACGCCGCGCCTCGGCATTGAGCAGGTGCGCGATCTCAGGATCGGCCTCGGTGAGGGTCAAGTCAAGCGGCGCCAGCGTTTCGGTCATCGTCGATTCTCCCGGGCGGTGGGGCGCGTCGAGCCACGCACGCGTCGCGCGCACCCTACGCACCTTCGGCAGTATAGGCAGCGCCCGCGAAGACCGTCAACGCGAGCTCGCGTCGCGCGGCGGCCTAGAACAGGAGCCAGAGGCCGACGACGCTGAGCACGGTGCCGAGGATCACGCGCGCGCCGATCGGCTCCTTGAGGAAGACGGCGGCCAGCGGCGCCGCCCAGAGCGGCGCCGTCGCGCCCATCGTGGCCGTTCGGCCAGCGCCGGCCACCTGGGCGCTGAGCACGTAGAGCGCGCCGCCGACCCCGCTACCGATCAGGCCGGCCAGGGCGATCCCGAGGAGCTGCCGGGGCGCCGGCCGCGGCAGCGGCGTACGCCGGGCCAGCACGAGCTGCCGGTAGAGGAGGAGGGTGGCGGTCGCGGCCGGCAGCCGCACCGTGTTGGCAACGAAGACGTCGACGTCGACCGCGCCGAGCTTGAGCAGCACGGTGCCCAGTCCCCAGGTGAACGCCGCCAGCAGCGCCAGCGCGATCCCGCGCAGGAGCGTGCCCCGCGGTACCGCGGCGGCACCCGGCGGCACGGCGGTGCCGCCGGTCGCCACCAGGCCGACACCGACCACGACCAGCCCGGCGCCCGCCAGCAGACGCGGCGTCAGCGGCTCCCCGGCCAGCGGCGCCGCCAGCAGCACGGCGAAGAGGGGGAAGACGCCGGAGATCGGCATGGCCCGGCTGGTGCCGATCCGCGCCATGCTGGCGAAGAAGATCGTGTCGCCCAGCGCCATGCTGACGATGACCGCGCCGATCAGCAGTGCCAGGACGTCGAGCGGCAGGTGCAGCACCTCGCCCAGCCGCCCGGAGACCACCACGCCGACGATGAAGAAGAGCGAGGCGGCCGCCATGCGCGTCAGGTTGAGCGTGACGGCATCGATTGCCCGCGACTGCGCCCGCGCCACCACGCTCGTGACTGCCCAGAGCGCCGCCGAGCCCAACCCCGCGTATTCCGCCACCTTCGCTCCAGTCTCCGGGCGCCTGCCCGGCGCGTTGCCCCCGCCCGCGGGCGGCCCTTGGCGAATTGGGTATCATCAGAGGAGCCGCGCGGACGCACCCCGGCCGTCTCGGGCCGGTGGGCTAGATCTGGCAAGCGGGACCATGGTGCAACAGGACACACGGGAGCTGCAACCAACCCCGGCCGGCGGGGACCGTCGGCCGCGGCGCAAGGCCCGACCCGAGCCCGTCTCGCTCGGGCTGGCCCAGCTCGAGCTGCTCGACTTCGACGAACTGGGCGAGGCGACGGCATACTTCGAGGGGGCGCCGGTCAGCGTGCCGGCCGGCATCCCGGGCGAGGTCGTGACCGCCGAGCTCTGGACCCGCCGCCGAGGCGGCCACCTCGGTCTCATCCGCAGCGTCGACCGGCCGGCGCCGGCGCGGGTCGCGGCGCCCTGCCCCTATTTCGGCGAGTGCGGGGGTTGCCGCTGGCAGCACGTGGCCTACCCCGCCCAGCTCGCCTACAAGCAGGGGATCGTGCGGCGCGCGCTGGCGCGCGTGGGGCTGGGCGAGGTGGCGGTCGCCGCGCCGATCGGCATGCCCGAGCCCTGGCACTACCGCAACCACGCGCGGTTCTCGGTGCGCTGGGGCAACCCCGGCTACATGCGGCTGACCACGCACCACTTCCTGCCGGTCGAGAGGTGCCTGATCGTCCACCCGCGCATCGTCGAGGTGCTGCAGGCGTGCATCGGCAAGCTGCCGCGCCTCCACCAGCTCGCGGTGCGGGTCGGCGTGCGCACGGGCGAGCTGATGGTCAACCCCGCGCTGCCGGGGCTCGACCTGCCGTTTGAGACCGGGCAGCCGCACCTGCACGAGGTGATCGCGGGCCACCGCTTCCGCATCTCGGGGCCGGCGTTCTTCCAGGTCAACACCGCTCAGGCCGAGCGGCTCGTGCTCTGGCTGCGCGAGCGCCTCGCGCTCACGGGCAGCGAGCGGGTAATCGACGGCTACTGCGGCGTGGGGATGATCGGCATCTGCCTGTCGGACCGGGCGCGCGAGGTGGTGGGCATCGAGGAGTCGAGCGCCGCGCTCAAGGACGCGGCGGTGAACGCGGCCGGCCTGGGCAACATCCGCTTCGTGCTCGGCAAGACCGAGGCGATGCTGGCGAGCGAGGCGCCGGGGGCGGACGTGCTGATCCTCGATCCGCCGCGCTGCGGCTGCCACCCCGACGTGCTGCGGGCCGCGCTGGCGGCGCGCCCGGGCCGGCTCGCCTACGTGTCGTGCGATCCCGCCTCGCTGGCGCGCGACCTGCGCGTGCTGGTGGACGGCGGCTATCGGATCAGCGCGGTGCAGCCGTTCGACATGTTTCCGCAGACGCAGCACGTCGAAACGGTCGTGCTGCTCGACGCCTGAGCCGTGGAACCGGGCAGCCGACCGGAGACGGAGGGTGTGCGTCGCCTCGAGGCGGCGCGCGCGCTGATCGAGGCCGGGGCCGATC
>JBHOQZ010000099.1:0-12595 GCA_042408635.1 Chloroflexota bacterium | reverse complement strand
CCGCCGCGCTCGGCGCGGTGCGCCGCCGGGACCTCGGTTCGAGGGCGGCGGGGCTGGCCGCCGCCGGGCTCGCCCTGGTGGGCGCCCTGGCGCTGCTGCTGGCCGGCGTTGCGTTCCGGCCGGCGCCGTCCGATGGGTCGTTCCGCGCGGTCAACCGCGAGGTGGCGGCGGGAGTCCGGCTCGCCGGCTACGCGGTCGAGCCGGCGCGCCCCGCCGGCGGCGGGTACGTCGACCTCACACTCTACTGGTACGCCGACCGCGCACCCGGCCAGGACCTGCCGATCGGCGTCTGGCTGGTGGACGAGCCGGTCGACGCCGCGGGCGTGCGCAACACACGCGCGGTCGGCGACGCGCTGCCGACCGATCGCTGGCCGCCGGGGCTGCTGGTGGCCGACCGCCGCCGGCTCGACCTTCCGCCCGGGCAGACGCTCGATCGGCTGCGGCTCAAGCTCCTGCTCGACCGCTGGGACTCGCCCACCGGCACGCGCACGCCGGTCGGCGAGCTCGTGCTTGGCCTAGCCGATGGCCGCCCGGCGTCCTTCGCGGTCCCGGCCGGCAGCGGGCCAAGCCTGGGCCGGCTGCTGGCGCCCGTCGAGGCCGCCGTTGCCGGCGCCGGTGGGGCGGGGTCGGTGGTCCAGCTCGCGCCGGGAAGCTCGCTCGACGTTCGGGTGCGCTGGCAGGCGCTGGCGGCGGGCACGCGCGACTATGTCCTGGCCGCGCACCTGGTCGGCGCGCATGGCCGGACGGTGGCGGTGAGCGAGCGGGAGCCGCGCGACGGGCGCTACCCGACCGCGGCGTGGTCGCCCGGAGAGGTCGTCGAGCTCGACTTCCCGCTCGCGCTGCCCGGCGACCTCCCGGTGGGCGAGTACCGGCTCGCGCTCTCGGCCTTCGCGCTGGTCGACCGCGCGCCACTCCCGCCCGTCGAAACCGACGGGAGCCCGCTTGGTCGACCGCTCGACACCGGTCTGCGCCTCGTGCGCCGACCGGAGCCGATTGCGGCGTTGCCGCCGGCCGCCCACCCGTTGAACGCGGTCCTCGGCGGTGAGATCGAGCTGCTCGGCTGGCAGCCGGGGGACGAGCCGGGCACGTACCGCCTCTACTGGCGGGCGGTGCGGCCGCCGGGGCGCGACTACACGCTCTTCCTCCACGCGCTCGGGCCGGACGGCGCGCTGGTGGCGCAGCACGACGGTCCGCCGCTGGACGGTGCCTACCCGACCACCCTCTGGCGCGTCGGGGAGATCGTCGCCACGTCGCACCGGCTGCCGCCGGTCGCCGGCGCGGCGTCGCCGGAGCTCCACGCCGGGCTATACTGGCTCGAGACCCTGGAGCGGCTCCGGCTGCCGGACGGGTCCGACTCCGTGGTGCTGCGGCCCTGATCCAGCGGCCGGCTTCGCCCCGATGGTGGGGCGTGGCGGCGGGCCGGACGCGGCCGGCTCCGGTCGACCGGCTGGCGGGGGCGGCCCAATGTGGAGAGCGATGCGTCGAAGCGAGTATTTCGAGCACCTGGTCATCGAGGCAATCGAGACGCTGCCGCCGGCGATCCAGGCGCAACTGCGCAATGTCGAGGTGGTGGTCGAGGACGTGCCGACGCGCCGCCACCTGCGCGCGGCGGGGATCAGGCCGCCCGACACGCTGCTCGGCCTCTACGAGGGGATCCCGCTGACCGAGCGCACCTCGAGCTACGGCATGGTGCTGCCGGACAAGATCACGATCTTCCGCCGCCCGATCGAGCAGTCCGCTCGGACCCCGGAGGAGATCGTCGAGCTGGTGCAGTCGACCGTGGTGCACGAGTTCGCCCACCACTTCGGCATCAGCGACGCGCAGCTCGAGGCGTGGGGCTGGGCGTAATGCCCGCCTGAGCCGGCTCTCGGGACGTGTTCCGGCGTGGCTGACGCCGCGTGGTAGCCCCGATCCGGGGGCAAAAAGAAACCTCTCGCGCCTGGGGCGGAGAGGTGGGCTCGGCTCTGCATTCCGCGGGGCGGCGTATCGCGGCTGACTGGGGCACCTCGAGAGAGCCGCTCTCAGGTTGCCGGCGCGGTCGTCGGGTCAGCCCCCTCACGCGCACTCGCGATACCTGCACTCATGAGACCACCCTGACCCGGCCGGGTCAAGGCGCCGGCATCGACGGTCCGGTGGTTTTGATCCAGTTTTGGCGTTGTGCCGCCGTGAGGGGGCACGCGCGAGTGTCGTGCGCACCCCGGCGCCGCGCCGGGACGGGCGCCGGGAGGGGGGAGCGGGCAGGAGTCGGCACCGGCGGCGGTGCCGTGATACGTCGAGTGGCTATACTACGAAGGTGGGGCCAGACGCGTTTATGGCAGCGGCCGGCGCCCGGCGGCGCCTGGCGGCGTTGCCGGGTCGCCCGCCCGGCAACGCCGTGCGATGGCCACACGTCCCGACCTGTCCGATGACCGCCTGTCGGGGCGTGCCGGGGAGGGGAGCGATGAGCGAACTGCCGACCGGTACCGTCACCTTCCTCCTCACCGACCTCGAGCGCTCGACCGAGCTGTGGGAGCACGACCCGGCGGCGATGCGCGCCGCGGTGGCCCGCCACAGCGCCATTATCGAGGCCTGTGTCCGGCCGCACGGCGGCGTGGTGGTGAAGAGCCGCGGCGAGGGGGACAGTGCCTTCGCCGTGTTCGGGCGTGCCACGGCGGCCGTCGGGGCGGCGGCTGCGATCCAGACCGCATTCCACGCCGAGCCGTGGCCCGCCACGACCCCGCTGCGCGTCCGCATCGCCATCCACGCCGGGGAGGCGGACCTGCGCGACGGCGACTACTTCGGGCCCGTGGTCAACCGCACGGCCCGGCTCCGGGCGGCGGCCCACGGCGGGCAGACCCTGCTCTCGGACGTGGTCTACGCGCTGGTGCGCGGCCACCTGCCGGACGGCGTCGGTGTGCAGGATCTGGGCGAGCACCGCCTGCGCGATCTCGCCCACACCGAGCGGATCTACCAGCTCCTGACGCCGGAGCTGGCCGGCCCCGGCGCCCGGCGCTTCCCGCCGCTGCGCACGCTCGAGGCGCGCGCCAACAACCTGCCGTCGCAGACGACCGCGCTGATCGGCCGCGAGCGCAAACTCGCGCAGCTCCGCGCCCTGCTCGTTCGCGACGACGTGCGTCTCCTCACGCTCACGGGGCCGGGGGGCACCGGCAAGACGCGCCTGGCGCTCCAGGTGGCCGCCCTCGTGCTCGACGACTTCCCCGACGGTGTCTTCTTCGTCGACCTGGCCCCGATCTCGTCCGAGGCGCTGGTGATCTCGACGATCGCGCAGACGCTCGACGCCAAAGAAGTCGGCGGTCAGCCGCTGATCGAGACCCTGCAGACCTATCTGCGGCCCCTGACGCGCCTGCTGCTCCTCGACAACGTCGAGCAGGTCATTGGGGCGGCACCACAGCTCGTGGAGCTGCTGGCCGCCGCGCCACGGCTCAAGCTCCTGGTGACCAGCCGCGCGTCGTTGCGCGTGCGCGGGGAACAGGAGTTCCCGGTGGCGCCGCTGCCCGTGCCTGATGCCGACGCCATGCGCCGAGAGGCTCCCACGCCGCCGCTCGACGCCATAGCTGCTCACGGGGCGGTGGCGCTGTTCGTGGCCCGCGCCCGCAATGCCCGGCCGGATTTCGCGCTCACCGCGGAGAACGCCGTGTCGGTCGTGGAGATCTGCCGCCGCCTCGACGGGCTGCCGCTGGCGATCGAACTGGCCGCGGCGCGCCTCCGGCTCCTCTCGCCCGCCGCCATGCGCGCCCGGTTGGCCGGCGCGACCCCGGCCTCGCCGCTGGCCCTGCTCACCGGCGGCCCACGCGACCTGCCCGCTCGTCAGCAGACCCTGCGCGACACCATCGCCTGGAGCTACGACCTGCTCGAGGCGGCACAGCGGGCGCTGCTCCGGCGGCTGGCCGTGTTCGTCGGCGGCTGCACGCTTGCGGCGGTTGAAGCCGTCTGCAACGGCGCCCGCGACCTCGACCTCGACGTGCTGGAGGGCCTGAGCGAGCTCGTCGACAAGAGCCTCGTCCGGCACCACGAGCGACCCGACGGCGAGCCGCGCTTCTCACTGCTCGAGACGATCCGCGAGTTCGGGCGCGAGGAGGTCGAGCGACACGGGGAAGCGGCCGCGCTGGACCGCCGCCACGCCGAGTTCTACCTCGAGTGTGCCGAGGTGGCCGAGCCGCAACTCCGTGGCCCGGAACAACGGATCTGGGTCGCCCGGCTGGAGCAGGAGCACGACAACCTGCGGGCTGCGCTGGACTGGGCGCTGCGCGCCTCGACCTCCACGCTCGCGCTGCGCCTGGCGGGCGCGCTCTATCGGTTCTGGGAGGTGCGCCACCCCAACGAGGGTCGCCGCTGGCTGGAGGCGGCGCTGGCCCGCGACGACCAGGCCGGCACCGACCCCACCCCGGAGCACCGTCGGGCGCGCGCCAAGGCTCTGATGGGCGCGGGCGTGCTCGCCCGCCAGCACGGGGACTACGCGGTGGCGCGGCTGCGCTGCGCCGAGAGCCTCGCGCTGCGCCGCGAGCTGGGCGACCGCTGGGGCATTGCGCAGGCGCTGCACAACCTCGGCTCGGTCGTGCTGCTCCAGGGCGATGCCCACCGGGCGGGGCCGATCCTCTTTGAGAGCCTCACCCTCTGGCGTGAGCTCGGGGACATCTGGGGCGTGTCGCGCGCGCTCGGCCTGCTCGGCCAGGCGCTGCGGCGGGAGGGCGATTACGTCGGCGCGGTCGCCCGGTTCGAGGAGAGCCTGGAGCTGGCGCGGCAGCTCGGCGACTCGGCCTGGATCGCCTCGCAGCTCGACGAGCTGGGGCGGGCCGCCCTGATGCGCGGCGATCCGGGGCGGGCCGCCGCCTACTTCGGCGAAAGCCTGCGGCTGGTCGAGGCGCTGGGGAGCTGGGGCGGCATCGGCCGCTCGCTCCAGCACCTGGCCGGGGTCGCCTGCACCCAGGCCCGCTTCGCGCGGGCCGCGCGCCTGCTCGGCGCGGCGCAGCGGCTGCTCGAGGTGGCGGCGGCTCCCCCCTGGACCTACGAGCACCTCGCCCGCGACGCGCCGGAGGCGACCCTGGCGATGCTGCGCGCGCAGCTCGGGCACGACGCGTTCGAGGCGGAGCAGGTCGTCGCTGAGATCACGCGGGGTCAGTAGGCCGCACCGGCGGGCTGGGTACCGCGCTGGCGCTGCCCGGCTCCGGCGTGACCGGGGGCCACGGATTGCGCGCCGGCCGGCTCGGGCTCAGCACCAACGGGAGCACCGGCTCGGATTCGTCGATCCGGCCGGTGTCGAGCGGAGCCGGGGTTCAGCGCGGGGAGCCCGGGCTGGACCGCCCGGCCGGGGCTAGCTCGGCTTCCAGTTGCGCGCCTGCTCGCGGATCTTCGCCTCGTCGAAGTTGTTCATCTCGTCGACGAACTGGTTGGTGATGTACTCCTCCACCGGGACCTTCGTCTTGATGAGCCCCTGCTGGAGCAGGAAGTCGCCCATGCCGCCGAACGCCGCGGGGTCGCAGTAGCCCCACTTCTTGATCGCCTTGGAGTCGAGGAGCCAGCGCGGCTTGCGCGCATCGAATACCTTCAGTGCCTCCTGCAGCGCCGTCGCCTCGTCCTTGCCGGCCGGCTTGCTGTCGGGGTACTGCTTCCACATGAGCTGGATGGCGGCGCGCGGGTTCTCGAGCGCGAAGACGGTGCCCTTGGCGGTTGCCCGGCCGATGCCCACCAGCCGTTTCGGGTACTTCTGGATGTAGTCGTCGCGGGCGACCATGCTGTTGCTGGGGTAGGCGGCCACGGCGTCGTTGGGGAACTGCCGGATCTTGACCGTCGGGTCGGCGACCTCGATCAGCGCATACTGGGCGTCCCACATCGAGAGCGCGTCGACCTGCTTGTTGCGGATCGCCGCCGCCGCCTGGGCCGCCTCCCCGATCGCCACGAACGTGACGTCCTTCTCGGGATCGAGGCCGGCCACGCTCAAGAGCGCCTTGCCCATCGGCACGGCGCCCGACCCCATGCTGGTCACGCCGATCCGCTTGCCGCGCAGCTCGCTGGGCGACTGGATCGGGCTGTCGGCGGTCACCGCCAGGCTGTAAATGTTGGTGTTGTAGAAGCTGTAGAAGAACTTCAGCTTGAGACTGCCGTCCTGGCGCCCGATGATGACCGGCTCGGGGCTGGGCACGCCGACGTCCCCGCTGCCGGCGCCGATCTGCTTCGCCACGTCCGTCGAGCCCGGCACCAGCACCAGCTCAGGGTTGAGCCCTTCCTCGGCGAAGTAGCCCAGCTCCTGGGCGACGGCGTAGGGCGAGTAGGGCGCGTACATCACCGACGAGGCGACGAGGATCCTGACCTTCTCCTTCGGCTGGTTGCCCATCGCGCCCGGGGCGCCCGGCGCCAGCCCGGCGCAGCCCGCCACCGCCAGGAGCAGACCGCTGGCGCCGACCAGGAAGCCGCGGCGCCCCACTCCGCGTTGCCAGACCTCCATGCTGCCTTACTCCTCTCCGGTTCGCGCTGCCGCACCTCGACCTGCCGGTCGCGGCAGACGCCGACGGGGCAGGTTCGCGACCTACCCCGTTGTGGGCGTTCAGCGTTCAAGCTGGAGACGATTGTAGCACGGCGTAGGTTCCGCCCGCGCGATCGCCTACTTGGGCTTCCAGCTCATCGCCTGCTGCTTGATCTTCTCCGGGTTGAAGTTGTTGATCTCGTCGATGAACTGATTGGTGTAGACGTCCTCGGGGTTGACGCGGCTCTTGAGCAGCCCCTGGGCGAGCATGAAGTTGACGAGCGCGTCGTAGCCCGTGGGCTCATTGAAGCCCCACTTCTTCGTGATCACCCGGTCGAGCGAGACGTGGGGCGCGCGCGCCTGCCAGATCTGGACCGCGTTGCGCAGCGCCGTCGCCTCGTCCTGCCCGGCCGGCTTCGTCTCAGGGTAGCGCTTCCACATGAGCTGGATGGCGGCGTCGGGGTTCTGGGTCGCGAAGACCGTGCCCTTGGCCACGGCGCGCCCCATGCCGACAGCGCGCTTCGGGTACTTCTGCAGATACTCCTCGGTGGCGACGAGGCCGTTGCTCGGGAAGTTGGCGATCGGGTCGTTGGGCAGCGCCTTGAACTTGATCCCGCCCGCGTTCTCGACCAGCACGTATTGCACATCCCAGAAGGCGACGGCGTCGACCTGCTTGTTTTTGACCGCCACGGCCGCCTGCGCGACCTCGCCGATAGCCACCCAGGTCACGTCGGTCTCGGGGTCGAGCCCGACGTCCTTCACGAGCGCCTTGCTAACAGGCACGGCCGCCGAGGCCAGGCTGGTCACGCCGATCTTCTTGCCCTTCAGCTCCTTGATCGAGCTGATCGGACTGTCGCTGGGCACCGAGATCGAGTAGATCTGGTCGCGCAGGATCGAGTAGAAGTACTTCAGCTTGAGCCCCTGCTCCGGCTGGCGGCCGATGATGATCGGCTCGGGCGAGGGGAACCCGAAGTCGTTGCCGCCACCCGCCGCCACCTGCTTGGCGACGTCGGTGCTGCCGGCCGTGAAGACGAGCTCGACGTCGAGCCCCTCGTCGGCGAAGTAGCCCAGCTCCTGTGCTGCCGCGATGTTGGCGTTGCCTGCCGACATGGTCTGGGTTGCGATCAGGAGCCGCACCCGCTCCTTGGGCCCGGTCGACCCGCCCCCGTTACCGTTGCCGGGCACGCTCGCCAGCAGGCCGGTGCACCCCGCCGACGCCGCCAGCGCGCCGCCCAGCAGACAGAGCATGCCGCGCCGGCTCACCCGATTCGAGCGCCACACCATCCCGTTCCACTCCTCGTCGATCGCGCTCACCGGTCGGCCGAACTCCCCGGCCGACGGCGACGGAATCGCCCGTGCGCCGCGCCGTAGGGACGTGTCACCCGCGACACGGCTCACCGGGGCACCGCGGCGGCCGCGCCACCCCGTCGCCGCGCGGCCCGCCTGCCCCGCTCGTCCCGAGTGTAGGCGCGCGCAGCGCTGGGTCGGAATCACCCAAACGGCGGACCGGGCTGACCCAATCGGGCTACCCGGCGTGGCGGCCTCAGCCGCTCGCCACACCCTGGAAGCGGGTCGGGCTGAGGAAGCCGATCGGGTGCGCCGTCCGGCCGTCGATGGCGAGGTCGGCCAGCACCTCACCGATCGCGCTGGCGAACTTGAACCCGTGGCCGGAGAAGCCGCAGGCGATGGTGACCTGCGGGTAGACCGGGTGGCGGTCGACGACGAAGTGCTGGTCGGGCGTCAGCGTGTACATGCAGGTGAACGCCCACTTCACCGCGCCCGCGCTCCCGGGCAGGTAGCGGTTGAGCACCGCCCGCAGCGACTCGACCTCGCCGGGGTGGACCGTGCGGTCGATCGTGCGCGGCGTGCAGGGATCCCCAGCGTGGCGGCCGGCCTTCAGCCCCTGGCCGGGCAGCGCCGGGAAGCCGTAGTACACCCCCTCGGGCACCATGAGGATGTAGATCGGGCAGCGCTCCGGTCCGAACAGCTCGGGGCGCTCGGGCTCGAAATGGACGTTGACGATCCGCTCGACCCGCAACGGCAGCCCCAGCTCCGCCAGCACCTCGCCGGCCCAGGGGCCGGGCGCGATCACCAGGCGCTCGGCAGCGTAGTCCCCCTGCGGCGTCTCAACGCGCACGCCCGCGCCCTCGACCGACCAGCGCAGCGCCGGCTCAGCGTGGCGCAGCGTGGCGCCGTGGCGGGCGGCCAGGTCGAGGTGGGCAGCGACGCACGCCTCGGGATCGAGGCTGCCGGCGGCCGGCTCCAGCACGGCGGTGAGCGGTGGGGGCAGCCGGAAGCCAGGGTAGCGCCGCGCCACCTCTTCGGGCGCGAGCCGTTCGAGCGGCAGGTTGTGCAGCCGCGCCGAGAGCGTGGCCCCCTGGATGACCTCGCTGTCGGGCGTGCCGACGAGCAGCCCGCCCGTGATCGTCAGCAGTTCGCGGCCGGCCTCGGCCTCGAGCTCGCGCCAGAGCGCGTAGGCGCGCTGGACCAGCGGCACGTACTCGGGCGCCTCGTGGTAGGCCTGCCGGATGATACGGCTGCGGCCGTGCGACGATCCCGCCTGGTGCCCGCGCGGGTGGGCGTCGAGCCCGAGCACGCGCTGTCCCCGCCGGGCGAGGTGGTAGGCGGCGGCGCTGCCCATGCCGCCCAGCCCGAGCACGATGACGTCGTAGCCGTGGCCCATGGCGGTCTAGGCGGCGAGCGTCGGGTCGTCGCGGTGCTGCGCCCAAAAGACGACGCGGCGCTCGACGGCCTGCATGATGAGGTGGAAGCTGAGGCCGATCGCCCCGAGCACGACGAGCACGGCGAACATGCCCGAGACGTCGAGCGTGTAGTTCATCGACTGGATGAGGTAGCCCAGGCCGGCCTGGGCGCCCGCGAATTCGCCGACGATGGCGCCGATCACCGAGAAGACGATCGCCACGTCGAGCCCGGCGAAGATGAAGGGCAGCGCGTTGGGCAGGCGCAGCATCGTGAAGATCTGCCAGTCGGAGGCGTCGAGCGAGCGCATCAGATCGATCCGCTCACGGTCGACCGTGCGCAGCCCGGCGATCACGTTGACCAGCAGCGGGAAGAAGCTGACGAGCGCCGCCAGCATGATCTTCGACTCGAGGCCGAGCCCGAACCAGACGGCGAAGAGCGGCGCCACCGCCACCTTGGGCATCGTCTGGAACGCCACGATGTAGGGGTAGACCAGGCGCTCGACCGTGCGCGAGGAGGCGACCAGCGTGCCCAGCACGATGCCACCGAGGCTGCCGAGCGCGAAGCCGCCCACCGCCTCGATCAGCGTCGCCCAGGTGTTGCGCAGGAGCGTCCCGGTGGCAAGCGTGCGCACGAACGCCTGCACGACGGACGACGGCGCCGGTAGGATGAAGGCGGGCACGTTGAAGAGCCGGACCGCCCCCTCCCAGACTGCGATGACCAGCACGAAGATGAGCGCCACCTGCATAGCGTTCTGGCCGAACCCACCGCGGCGCAAGGGTGGCGCGGCGGGGGCGGTCACCGCCTGGTCGGCGCGTGTCGTCTCCATCGCCTCGGTTCGCGTGCTGACGCTCATGCTCCCTCCCTCTGGCGGGCGCCGACGCCCGCGCCGACCCCTACAGCGCTACCGCCATGTTGAAGTAGCTGCGGATGTGCTTGACGAGCCGCCCGAAGGGCTCGGTGTTCATCACGTCGAGGCTGCGCGGGCGCGGCAGGTCGACCGGCACGATGTCGAGGATCGTCCCCGGCCGCGGCGACATCACCACCACCCGGTCGGACAGGAAGACCGCCTCCGGGATGCTGTGGGTGATGAAGAGGACGGTCTTGCCGCTCTCGTGCCAGATCTTGAGCAGCTCGACGTTCATGTACTCGCGCGTCATCGCATCGAGCGCGCCGAACGGCTCGTCCATCATTAGGATCGAGGGGTCGTGGACCAGCGCGCGGCTGATGGCGACGCGCTGCTGCATGCCGCCCGACAGCTCGTTGGGGTAGCGCCGCTCGAAGCCGACGAGCCCGACCAGCGCGATCAGATCGAGCGCCCGCCGCCGGTAGACCTGCTTGTCGAGCCGCTGGACATCCACCGGCAGCATAACGTTGTCGAGCACCGTACGCCAGGGCAGCAGCACCGGTTGCTGGAAGACGATGCCCACGTCCTTGCGCGGGCCAGTCACCTCAGTGCCGGCGAGCCACACCTCGCCCCCGCTGCGCGGGATCAGCCCGCCCAGGATCTTGAGCAGCGTGGACTTCCCGCAGCCCGAGGGGCCGACCACCGAGACGAACTCGCCGGGGGTGACGGCGAACGAGACGCTGTGCAGGGCGTGGACGACGCCGTCGCGCACGGCATAGCGCTTCTCCAGGTTGGCGATGTGGATCAGGTTGCGGGCCGCGGCGGGCGACAGCCCGTTCACGCCCGCGCTGAGTGTCGCCATGGCGCCCCCTGTAATCCCCGTTACACTCGCAATTCGACCTGTGGCGCATTATACGGGCGCATCGAGCGGGGGGACAAGAAATCCGGCTCGGACAGCAGTGACCCGATAGTCCTGCCGGGGCAGGACTATCGGGTCACGGTCAGCGAACCACTACCTCCCCGACTGGCTCAGGGCGCGATGATCTCCGGGGGCACCCCGAGCGCGCGCAGCCAGTCGGGATCGAAGGCGTTGCCGGGGCCGGCCACCACCTCCCAGCCGTCGCTGACGCGGTGCAGGTAGGCGGCGGCGGTCTGCACGCCGGCTCCCTGCGGCACCAGCAGCGCCCGCACCCAGTCGCCCGAGCGTGCCCCGACGGCAACCGTGAAAGGCGGAATGTCGACGATGCCGCGCCGGGCGATGTGCGCCCGCAGCGCCTCGGCGAGTGTTCCTTCGATGCCGCCTGGCGAGGCCGGCGCGGCGGGGAGCGGAACCGGCGTGGGCAGCGCAGCCGGCGCCGGCGCTGCAGCCGGCGCGGCCGGTGTCACCGGTGCGGGTGCCGGCGCGGGGGCGGAATCACTCACCGGATCGACCACGCGCATCGTCACCCAGTCACCGCAGACCGAGGTGAGCCAGCGACCCGTGGCCGGGGTGTAGACGAAGATGTCGACCCAGTGGGGCGGCATCAGGCCGGTATCGAGCACGGTGTAGACGTGTCCGGGGAGGCAGTCGAGCGTGAAGCGGGTGCCGATCGGTAGCCAGTTCAGGTGAGCCGCCGCGGCGCCCTCGTAGGTGCGTAGTCCGCTGTACATCGTTCCCGCATCGGTATAGTACGTGAGCCGCACGCCCGTGTAGACGGCGCGCTCGACGTAGCCGGGCCGCTCCAGCGTCTGCGTGGCCGCGCGCCCTGCCCCGCCCAGCTCCGGCGTCGAGGCGAAGCTGCTGCTGACGAGCAGCACGAGCGCGAGGCCGAGCCGGCCACGGCGGGAGAGGGGAGTGGGGCGCGCCGCGGTGCCGACCGGAGCGGTCGGGCGACCGGGCCCGGGCAGGAAACGAGACAGCAGTTGCAGGAGCATCATTGATCCTCGCCAACTGTTAGAATTCGCCGTCGTCACGGCGGGATGCCACCGCGACGTACATTCGTCAGAGTAGTGCCCGTGGCAGCCACAAAGTAGTACACACGATGACACTTGTGAAAAAAATGTCACAAGGGTAAGGAAGTCGATCCGCCGCCCATTCCCTTGATCGGCTGCATTCGGGCAGGCTGGTCAGCCGCAGCGCCGCCGGTACCCCACTCGCACGAGGGAGCCACGCCCGATGACGGACGCCCCGACCTCCCACCCCACCCCCGTTCCCTACCTGGCCGCTGGCCGCTATGCGCTGCGGCCGTTCGAGCGCGCCGACGCGGCCGGCGCCGCGGCCTGGTGGCCCGAGCCCTATCCAGTGAACACGCCTGAGGCGCTGCGCTGGCTCGAGGCGCGGCTGCGCGAGCGGTACGCAGCCGAGCAGCTCCTGGCGATCGTCCGGGCCGACGGCGGGCAGCCGCTCGGCGTGCTGCACCTGCGCTGCTCCGGCAACCTGCACGCCGACCTGGCGCCGCGGTTCGGGGCGCTCGTCCCGTCGCCCGAGCAGGCGGCGGCCGCCGCAGCCGCCCTCACCACGGTGGTGCCCTGGCTCCTGGCCGAGCGCGACTTCCTGGGCGTGCTGGTGACGCTGCCGGCCGACCTGCCGATCGAAGGGGCCGCAAGCG
>JBHOQZ010000097.1:0-3543 GCA_042408635.1 Chloroflexota bacterium | reverse complement strand
AGCCGCCGTCGGCGCATGGGCCGAGCACGACGTCGGCCTCGCCCAGCAGGTCGAAGGCACGCGCCACGTGGGCGGCGGGCAGCGTCGGGCTGTCGCTGTCGGTGATGACCGCCCGCGCGAAGCCCGCCGTCAGGCAGGCGGTGAGCGCGTGGTCGAGGCGCGCGCCCAGGTCGGGGCCGGTCTGGGGCAGCAGGTCGAAGTCGGGCGCCAGCGCGCGGAACGAGGCCGCGGCCTCGGGGGGCGCGTAGTTGATGAAGCGGCGCACACCGGGCACCGCCCGCGCGATGTCGAGCGTGTCATCGAGGAAGGCGGCGTAGAGGTCGGCCGCGCGCGCCGGTGAGAGCGGCGGGCAGAGCCGCGTCTTCGTCTCGCCCGCGCGCGGGCGCTTGGCGATCACGAGCAGCGCCCCGCGCCAATCACCGTGCCCAGCCATCGGCTCGATCACCGCACCCTCCTCTCCCCCCGGTCACCTCGCACCGCCTCAGTCCAGCGCGGCCGGATGCTCGACCGCGCGCCGGTGCCCAGGGAGCGTGAGACCGCGGCCGCGCAGCGAGCGGAGGGCGGCCGCGCCGAGCAGAAGATACACCGGAGCGAACTCGAGCGCGACCGCCCAGGGCACCGGGCGCCAGTCGACGTAGAAGGTGTACGAGAGCGCGACCAGGCCCGTGAACAGCCACCAGGCGGCCCAGGCGTCGAGCCGGAAGAGGTAGCGGCCGGGCCGCAGCTCGAGCGCGACCGGCGGCAGCAGCCAGAGCAGGTACCACGGGTGCAGGTTCGGCGTGAGGAGCGCGTGCGCGCCGATCGGCCAGATGCAGCGCCGCACCGCGTCCGCGTCGCCTGGCGGCAGGCCGACGACGCAGGCGACGCCGATCGCGGCCAGCGCGAGGAGAAGCCCGACATTGGCGGTGGACTCCGGCGGCGCACCGAACGCCTCACCCACGAGCGCGAAGGCGTGGGCGAGGCCCGAGTTGAAGCGCTCGCCGAAATAGCGCGGCAGGAAGCCGAGGACGCCGGTGCCGGTCAGCAGGTAGGGCAGGTAGGGCAGGGCGAAGGCGGCCGCGAAGCCGATGGGCAGGCGCACGTCCGGGCGGAAGCGGCCCTCGGCGTCGCGCGTGCGCCAGAGCGCGGGCAGGAGGAGCGCCGGGAAGAGCTTGAGCGAGGTCGCCGCGCCCAGCCAGAGGCAGGTCAGCCCGTGGCGGCCGTGGACCCGCGCGAGCCACGCCCCGACCAAGAGCGGCAGCACCAGCCCGTCGACGTGGGCCGAGTGGGCGGTTTCGAACACCGCCAGCGGGCTCCAGAGCAGGATGAGCGCGCGGTCGGCCGGCTGCCCCAGCGAGCGCAGCAGCGCCATGAGCAGGACGCCGCCGAGGAGGCTGCCGAGCGCCATGGCGAACTGGAAAGCGGCGACGCTGTCGGGCGCGAGCCGCCAGAGCGCGGCGTAGAGCAGCTCCCCGCCGGCCGGGTAGACGGTGATCGCCACCTTGCGGTTGATGAGCGGCCAGATCGCGCCGTCGCGCAGCGCCGCCACCTCGGGCGCTCCGGGTGGGTGGGCGTATGGGCTCAGCCCGCTCGCCTGGACGCGCCCGTCCCAGACGTAGCGGTACATATCGTCGGAGAGGCGGGGTGGGGTGAGCATGAGCACGAGGCGGAACAGCACGGCGAAGACCAGGATCACGGCCAGCGTGGCGCGCGCCCCGTTCGCCTCGCCGGACTGCTCGGCCACTGATCGGAACGGCTCGCGATCGGCTTCGAGAGCGCAGCCTTCCCGAACCGGCGGCTGATGAGCGTCGCGAACGTGTTCCGGCAGCCTGGCGCCGGCCGGTCGCCCGGGGGTGAACCCCCGGGCTGAGATTGCGAAGCCCGCTGAAGCCGGCTGAGGCGCGGGCTCGTGAGCCTCCACCGGGGCCCCCACCCGCAAGCGGGTACCCGGCGGATGGGGGCTTCGCGGAGTGAGCGCGGGGCTCGAGCGGTGCGCGGCGGGTGGCTCGCGCACGACCACGGCGCAGGCGACGGCGTAGAGGGCGAAGGCGGCGACGTACGCCGCCTCGAAGCCCCAGGTCTGCGCCCGCAGGTCGCCCAGCCAGTGCGCGGTGAAGTAGGGCGCCAACGAGAGCGCCCCGAGCGCCCCCAACCGCCAGGGTGTGCGCCGCCACCGGGCCGGAACGTCCCGCATGCGGCCTACGTGAAGGTGAGCGCCAGGCGGGCGAGCCGGCTTCCGTTCGCCGCCGCGTCGACCAGCCGCGGGCGCAGATGCGCGTCGAGGCCGAAGATCCGCCCCGGCGCCAGGCCGAGCATCAGGATCGAGAGCAGGACCATCTGGTTGTAGCCCCACTCCCACTCGAATGGCTCGCTGATCCCGGCCAGGCCGACCACGAGCTGGGCGGAGACTCCGAGCGCCGCCAGCGCCCCGAGCCGCGAGAAGAGGCCGAGCAGGAGGCTGGCGAAGGCGAACGCCTCGGTCAGCCAGATGACCCAGCCGAAGAGGCCGATGTTGGGCTTGATCACGTGGTCGATGATGGCGCCGTTGAGCCGGGCCAGCGGCGAGATGTCGACGCCGTAGCCGTTGACGGCGATCAGCTTGTGCGGGCGCCCGGCCCAGACCGACTCGATGCCGATCCAGTCGCAGAGGCCGCTGGTGCGCACGAGCGCGCCGTTCGGCCCCTCGGTCGTGAAGGCGAAGTTGTCGGGGCAGCCGAACGTCGGCGGCAGCTTCCAGAAGAGCTGCGTGAAGAAGAGGAGGGCGAGGCCGACGCGGCCGATCACGATCGCGGCGCGCCGCAGCCGCTCCTCCCAGGCCGTGGGGACCGCGCGGGCGGCCCCTGCCTCGGCATCGGCCAGGCGCGGCGTGGTCGTGTTGACGATTGCGCTCATCTGCGGACACCCTTTCCCGCGGGCGGGCCTCCCCGGCCGCCCGCGCTCAGCGCGTCCCGCCCGCCCGCATCAAGGCGGCGTGCAGGACCGCGATCACCGTCATGCTGTCGCGGATTTCGCTCGCCAGCACCTGCCGCAGCACCTCCTCGAACGGCAGGACGGCGATCTGGAGGAACTCCGTCTCGTCGGGCCGGGCGCCGACCGGTTCGAGGTCGCGCCCGACGAAGAGGTGCGCCGTCTCCTGGCACACGCTCTTCGAGGTGAAGTAGGTGTTGATCGGGGTGAGGAGGCCGGCGCGGTAGCCGGCCTCCTCGATCAGCTCGCGCTGCGCCGCCGCCTCCAGGCTCTCGCCCGACCGCACCCCGCCCGTGGGCATCTCCCAGCGGTGGCTCTCGCCCTGCACGTAGCGATACTGCCGCACCATCACGACGTGGTCGTCGTCGACGAACGGCAGCACGCCGACGCAGTCGCCGAACTCGCAGACGCCATAGAGAGTGGTCCGCCCGTCGGGCAGCTCGGCGATGTCCTCGCGCAGCCGCAGCCAGGGGTTGCGGTAGACCTCGCGGCTGCTCAGCGTTCGCCAGGGCTGCGGCAGCATCGCTCCTCCCTCGGTCGGCGCCGGCCGGGCGCCGGGCCGGGTTGGCGGCCGCGCCGCGGCGCGGCCGGGGCCAC
>JBHOQZ010000093.1:0-1359 GCA_042408635.1 Chloroflexota bacterium | reverse complement strand
CATCGGCGCCGCCCGTCGCGCCCGCGCC
This sequence comes from Chloroflexota bacterium, assembly GCA_042408635.1. Lineage (GTDB taxonomy): Bacteria > Chloroflexota > UBA6077 > FW602-bin22 > JBHOQZ01 > JBHOQZ01. The sequence goes on along the minus strand of JBHOQZ010000093.1, from coordinate 1,331 downwards.
CCGGCCGTCCGACCCGGTGCCGGCGACGTCGCCGGCCGGGGGCTCAGCCACCAACGGCGCGGCCGCCGACGCGGATGCGCGGGTCGACCAGGCCGTAGAGGATGTCCACCGCGAGGTTACCGGCGATGAAGATGACCGTCATCAGGAGCACAAACGCCTGGATCAGGGGGTAGTCGCGCGCGCCGATCGCGTCGATGGCCAGCTTGCCCAGGCCAGGGTAGGCAAACACCGTCTCGATCACCGCCGCGCCCCCCAGGAGCGAGCCGAGGCTGAGGCCGAGCGCGGTCAGGGGCGCCAGCAACGCATTGCGCAGCGCGTGCCCCAGCACCACCGCGCGCAGCGGCAGCCCCTTGGCGTGGGCGAGGCGCGTGTAGTCCCGCGCCAGCGCGTCGAGGAGCGCGGCGCGCAGCAGGCGCGCCTGCCCGGCCGCGATCCCCGCCCCCAGCGCGAGGGCGGGCAGGACGAGGTGCTGCGGCCCGCCCCGGCCGATCGCGGGTAGCCAGCCGAGCTGCACCGCGAACAGCCAGGCCAGCAGCAGCCCGAGCCAGAAGCTCGGCAGCGAGACGCCGCCGAGGCAGAGCAGGCGGCAGAGGAGATCGAGCGGCCCGCCGGGCCGCCAGGCCGAGAGCACACCCAGCGGCAGCGCCAGCAGGATCGAGAGCACGAGCGCCGTCCCCGCGAGCTGGAGCGTGGCCGGCAGCCGGGCGCCGATCTCGTCGACGACCGGCCGCCGCGTCGCGAACGAGCGGCCGAGGTCCCCGCGCCCGAGCTGCGCCAGCCAGCGACCGTACTGCGCCGGCAGCGAGAGGTCGAGCCCGAGCTCGTGCCGCAGCGCCTCGACCGCGGCCCGGTCGGCGCCGTAGTCGCCGCCCTGGCTCAGGATCCGCTCGGCCGGGTCGCCGGGGCTGAACCGCAGCAGCAGGAACACCACCACCGAGACCCCGAGCAGGAGCGGCGGCACCGCCAGCAGCCGCGCGACGAGGTAGCGCGCCACCCTGACCGCTCAGTCCAGGGCGAGCCGCCGGTCGAGCAGGTAGATCTCGAGCGGGTGGGGCTCGAAGCCGCGCAGCCGGGTCGTGTGGGCCGTGTGGTAGAGAGGGGAGAGGAGGTAGAGCGCCGGCGCGTCATCGTTGAGGATCGCCTGCGCCTCGAGCGCCAAGTGGCGGCGCAGCTCGACGTCGCTCGCCTCATCGAGCCGGTCGACCAGGCGGTCGAACCGCTCGGAGGCGTAGCCCAGGTGGGCGTTGAGCGGTCCGTTGCTGCGGTAGATCAGGTTGAAGATGAAACCGGGGTCGGCCGTCGGCACCGTCTGCATCGCATACATCGCGGCC
>JBHOQZ010000088.1:0-6763 GCA_042408635.1 Chloroflexota bacterium | reverse complement strand
CTGGCCGCCGGCCGGGTCGATGAGGGCGAGCGGGGCCGCGCGATGGGCCTGCTCGCCGCCGCCTCGGACTTGGGCCAGGCGGCCGGGCCGCTCGTCGCCGGCATGGCGATCGCCGCGAGCGGCCGGACCGAGGCCGCCTTCCTGCTCGCGCCCGCAGTCGCCCTGGTCGGTTTGGCACTCGCGCGCCTGAGCGACCGGCCCCGCTCGGCCCCCGTGCGGCTACCCCCCGCTTGACCGGTGGTCTAGCATAAGGACGGCGCGGCCGACCCGGTCGATGGAGTGTGAGGAGGCGGGTAGCGATGGCATCAGGGGTAGGGGCGGGGGCGCGTGAGCAGCTTGCCCGCTCGGTGACGCCCGAGCTGTACGGCCGGATTCGCCGGCTTTGGATCCAGCATTCGAAGGCGGAGGACGCGCGCGATCTGCAGGGCTTGATCGACACGCTCACCGAGGACTGCGTCTACGAGATCGTCCCGACCGGTCAGCGCTGGGAAGGGCACGCCGGCGCACGCGCGTTCTACACCACGTTCCTCGGCGCCTTCCCCGATGTTGTGTTCAACCTGACCGACCTCGTGATCGGGCCGCAGGGCGTGATCGAGGTCGCGCAGATGGAGGGCACGCACCGCGGCACCTGGGCGGGCGTCGCCGCGACGGGGCGCCGGGTGCGGCTGCGGATCATCATCCACTTTCCATGGGACGCCGCCCGGGAGCGCTTCGCCGGCGAGAAGATCTATTTCGACCGGGCCGAGCTGGCCGAGCAATTGGCGTCGGCATGAGGGACGACACCGCCCGCGGCGGCGCGCGCTGGCTGCCGCGGATCGGCGCCTGCTGGCTGGCGGTGGTGTTCGTCCTCGCGCTGCTGCTGCTGCCGCTGGCGGTAGTGGGCATCTTCGTCGACCTCTTCCTGGCGGAGAACGGCGAGGTCTACCGGCGCCAGGTTGCCCCCGAGCCGCCCCCGGGCGATCTGCTCGCGCTCGACATCGGCGTGAACCGACTCGACGAGTCGCTGCGCTCGCTTACGCTGCGCGTCGCAGGGCGCCACATCTGCCCAGATCGCTGCCCCGACGACCTGCGCGTGACGCTGGTTGCGATCGGGGACGATCCGAACGCACCGTTCGACGTGCCGAGCTTCGTCACGCTGAGCCTGCCCGCGGCCGCGCCCGAGGTCTCGGACGGCCTCGAGTTGCCGGTGCGCGGCAACCCGATCCGCTACCCGTTCGAGTCCTACGAGCTGCGGCTCGGGATCGTCGTCGAGGCGCTCGCGCCGGGCGGCGGCCCCGGCGCGGTCGCCCGCCCGGCCGCGCCCACGCTCAGCCTGACGTTGCGCGAGCAGTTGCCGCGGCAGAACCTGCTCGCCCCCGAGCCGGTGGACAGGACCGCGCTCCCGGCCGGGCCCACCCGGTTTCAGTACCTCTACGTGACGGACCTGAGCTTCGTTCGGCCGTTCTACCTGCAGGCGATGGCGATCCTCATGCTGACGCTGATCGCGATCGCCACCGCCTACGCAGTGTTCAATCAAACGTTTCCCGACTACTTCATCAGCGTCGGCACGCTTATCCTCGGCGTCTGGGGCATCCGGGCGATCTTCCTGCCGCCGGGTACCTACTACCTGACCGCGATCGACCTCTGCCTGTCGATGGTGGTGCTGCTGCTGCTCGCCACCATCACCGGCCGAGCGGCCTTCCACCTCTGGCACGAGACCCGGTGGAAGACGCCCGTCGGACCCCGCGGCACCGGGCGCGCCCCCCTGCCGGGTGGCGACCCGGTCCCTGTTGGCAAGCTGGGCAAGGCGGACGACGTGGGCACCGGCCCGGCCGTCGGGAAGGCCACGGCCGCCGGGTCGGGTGCGAGCGATCAGGGGAAGGATTGAACCGAGCCCTGATCGAGCCAGGGTGCGAAGGCATCGCTGCCGAGCTGGTATCCTATGCCGCGGTCGCCTACCTGCTCGAAGCCCGGTGCATCTGCGGTCAGCACGGTCAAGGCGTGGCGGGAGCATGACGCGCGTTGCCGCCGCCATCAAGCTGGCGACTGAGCTCGCGAAGCTCGGTACAATGTGCGCAGCCGGGCCGAGCGCGGCGGCGGCCACCCGAGTGCGGCACCCGCCGGGCTTTCCGCAGCGGGTGGGGCTAGCGGCGCCGCGCGCACGACAGCGGACCGGTACAGCGAGGTGAGGTGATGATCAAGAGCCTTGTGCGGCTGCGCGGCCTGGTCGGCGCGCTGGTGCTCCTGTTGGGGCTCGGCCCCGTGCCGGCCGGCCTGACCGCCGGCTTCGCCGCTGCCCGGGCCGACCTGCCCCCGCTTATCCCGCGGACCGTCCTGTTCGGCAACCCCGAGCGCACCACGCCGCGCCTCTCGCCCGACGGCACCTGGCTGGCGTACCTCGCGCCCGATGCGAACGGGGTGCTCCAGGTCTGGCTCCAGCCGGCCGAGGGCGGCACGCCGCGGGTGGTGACCGCCGACCCGAAGCGGGGCATCCGCAGCTTCCTGTGGCGCGCCGACGCGCGCGCCATCCTCTATCTCCAGGACAGCGACGGGGATGAGAACTTCCACCTCTACACGGTCGACCTGGCGACGAACGCCGTGCACGATCTGACGCCGTTCCCAGGCGTCCAGGCGTTCCCGATCGCCTATGAGCCCGACCGGCCGACCGAGATGCTGGTGGCGATGAACCAGCGCGACCCGCGGCTGCGCGATGTCTACCGGCTCGACCTCGAGGGTGGCACGCTGACGCCGGTCGCCGAGAACCCGGGCACCATCGCCTCCTGGGTCGCCGACCGCCGCCTCCAGGTGCGCGCCGCCACCGCGCTCACGCCCGACGGCGGTGGCGCGCTCCTCGTGCGCGACACGCCCGAGGCCGAGTGGCGGCCGCTGCGCCGCTGGGGCCCCGACGACGAGATCGACGTCGTCGCCTTCGCGCCCAACGGCCGCTCGCTCTGGGTGGCGAGCAACGTCGACGCCAACACGGCCCGGCTGCTCGCGCTCGACCTCACCTCGGGCGCCGAGACGGTCATCGCGAGCGACCCCACCTACGACGTGACCGACACCATCATCCAGCCACGCACGGGCGTGCTCCAGGCGGTGGGCTTCCAGCGGGCGCGGCTCGAATGGCAGGTGCTCGACCCGAGCATCGCGGCGGACTTCGACCAGCTCCAGCGCCTCCGGCGCGGCGACATCCGCATCGTCAGCCGCACCCTCGATGACCGCACCTGGCTCGTCGCCTACCTCAGCGACGATGCGCCGGTCTACTACTACACCTACCACCGTTCGGGCAAGGCGAGCACCGCCACGCTCCTCTTCAGCAACCGGCCCGAGCTCGAGCGCTACACGCTCGCCCGGATGGAGCCGATCAGCCTCACCTCGCGCGACGGCCTCACCCTCAACGGCTACCTGACGCTCCCGGTCGGGCTGCCGCCGCGCAACCTGCCGGTGGTGCTGCTGGTCCACGGCGGGCCCCAGGCGCGCGACGTCTGGGGCTTCGACCCCGAGGTGCAGTGGCTGGCAAACCGCGGCTATGCCGTGCTCCAGATCAACTTCCGCGGTTCGACCGGCTACGGCAAGGCGTTCACCAACGCCGGCAACGGCGAGTGGGGCGCCAAGATGCACGACGACCTGATCGACGGCGTCAACTGGCTGATCGCCCAGGGGATCGCCGACCCGGCCCGCATCGGCATCATGGGCGGCTCCTACGGCGGCTACGCCACGCTCGTCGGCCTGACCATGACGCCCGACGTCTTCGCCGTCGGCGTCGACATCGTCGGCCCCAGCAACCTGATCACCCTGCTCAACTCGCTGCCGCCGTACTGGGAGGTCGCCCGGGCGCAACTCGAGCGGCGCGTCGGCGGCTCGCTGGAAAAGGACGCCGCCTTCCTCCAGTCGCGCTCGCCACTCTTCTTCGTCGACCGGATCACCAAGCCCCTGCTGATCGGCCAGGGCGCCAACGATCCGCGCGTCAAGCAGGCGGAGTCGGAGCAGATGGTGCAGGCGATGCGCAGCGCCGGCAAGCCGGTCGAGTATGTGCTCTACCCCGACGAGGGGCACGGGTTCGCCCGGCCCGAGAACCGCCTGCACTTCTACGCCATCGCCGAGGTGTTCCTCGCCCGCTACCTCGGCGGGCGCGCCGAGCCGATCGGCGAGATCAAGGGGACCTCCGGCATCGTCAACCCCTGACCGCCACGGGATCGCGCCGGCCGGCGTTGGCCGCGCAACGCCCCGGCCCCCAAGCTGCCGGCGGGCCGGGGCGTCACGATTCGGGTTGCCGGCCCGGCCGGGCCAGCTCAGGCGCCGACCGAAGTGCGGAAGCCGAAGGCGCGGACGAACTCGGCGGCGTGGTCTGGGTCGCCTGCGATCTGCAGCGCCGCCACGCGCCCCACCCGCTCCTCCGGCGGCGCCACTAGGCAGCCGATCCACACCTCTGGCGCTGCCTCGATCGTCAGGTCGGCGGCCTCAGGCAACCCCGACCGCACTTCCCTCCGGTCGCCGTCGAAGCGGATCGTGCCGGTCTCGCCGGTCGTCAGGCGCAGCCCGACCGTGATCGGGCGCGCGAGCGCGATCCGCCGCGTGTTGAGGAAGAGCGCCACCGTGCCGGTGGTGCGCAGCGGATTCAGCTCCTCGCCCGGCAAGGGCGGCCGCATGGCGTGGTCGATCCCCCACAGCGCCAGCGCCTCGACGACCGGCGCCAGCTCGCGGCCCCTGGACGTCAGGCGATACCAGACCTCGCGCCGCCCGGGCACACGGTCCGCCTCGACGATGCCGGCTGCCTCGAGCTCGCGCAGGCGCAGCGTCAGCCACTTGGGCGTGATGCCTCCCACGCAGCGCAGCAGGTCGCTGAAGCGCTGCGGGCCGCGGAGCAGGTCGCGCACGATCAGCAGCGACCATTTCTCGCCGATCACCTCGAGCGCGCGCGCGACCGGGCAAAAATGCTGGTAGATCTTCGTCTTCGCCATCCCGCACCCCTTGACCTTATAGTATCACAAAGATACTATCTTTGAGAACGTTTTTCGCCGCCGGCCGGGGCCGCTCGGCTGGGTCCCCGCCCTGTGGCCGATCCCGGCCAGGGCGGGCGAAACGGTGGCCGGTCGATCGGAGCAGGTAAGGAGCAATGGCCATGACGCGCCCCGAGATCGCACTGCACCTCCGCCATCCGTTGTCGCTCGACGCCCTCACCCTGGTGATTCGGCTGCTTCCGGGTCGGCCGGCGCCGGAGCCGCGCGCAAAGCGAGCCATCAGCGGCCGGCCGAGCGACGCGCAGCGCCCGCCCTCGAAATGGCTGACGCTGCTGGCCGCCTGCCTTGGCCTCGGGATGCTGATGATCGACACGTTCGTCGTCAACGTGGCGCTGCCAGCGATCGGACGCGATCTGGGTGCGGGCCCGGGCGCGGTCGAGTGGACGGTGTCGGGCTATGTGCTGATGATCGGCGTGATGCCGCTGGCGATGGGGCGTCTGGGCGACATCTTCGGGCGGCGCCGCGTCTACATGGCTGGGCTGCTTGGCTTCATCGTCACCTCGGTCGCCTGTGCGCTGGCGGCCGACATCGGTCAGCTCGTGGTCTGTCGTGTCCTCCAGGGGATCGCGGCCGCCACGATGTTCCCCGGCACCCTCTCGATCATCACACAGGCGTTCCCGCCGGCGCAGCGCGGTCTGGCAATCGGCATCTGGGGCGGCGTCTCCGGGCTCGGGTTGATCGCCGGTCCGGTCCTGGGCGGTTTGCTGGTGCGCGGGGACGACTGGCGGGCGATCTTCCTCGTCAACCTGCCGGTGGGTCTGCTGGCCCTGCTGATGGCCGCCCGGTTCGTCGGCGAGTCGCGTGACGAGAGCGCCCCGCGCCGCGTTGATTGGGCCGGGCTGGGGCTGCTCGGCGCCGGGCTGCTCGCGCTGATGCTCGGCCTGACCCACGCCAACGAGCTGGGCTGGACGGCGCCGATCACGCTCGCCGGCTTCGCCGGCGGCACGCTGCTGCTCGCGCTGTTCGTCGCGGTCGAGCGCCGCGTGCCGACGCCGCTGGTGGATCTGGAGCTCTTCCGTAATGGCTCGTTCGTGATGGGCTGCCTGGCCGCGTTCCTGTTCTCGGCAGCGGTGTTCGGCGTCCAGCCCTATACCAGCCTGTTCATGCAGAACTACTGGGGGTTCACGCCCCTCGAGGGCGGCCTCGCCTTCCTCCCGGGCACCACGTTCGTCGCGCTGCTGATGCCGTTCGGCGGCATCATCGGCCAGCGGCTCGGGCGGCACCTCCGGCTCGTCATCATCGTCGGCTCCCTGCTCGTGGGGGCGTCGTTTCTCTATCTCGTCCGACTCGAGCCGGCGAGCGGGTACGTCGATGGGTTCCTGCCCGCGCTCGTGCTGCGCGGTATCGGCATCGGGTTGACGATGTCGTCGACCTCGCTCGCGGTGGTCAGCGCGCTGCCCGAGGCCAAGTCCGGCCTGGCCTCGGGGACGCTGACGATGGCGCGCAACGTGGGTACGGCGCTGGGTATCGCGCTGTTCGGCAGCGTCTACAACAGCTACGTGGCGGGCGTTACCGCCGTCCGGCTGGCCGATCAACCCGCAAGCGAACTCGAGCGGCTGACCGCGGCCGCCAGCCGCTTCAGCGCGCTTGGGACGGGACCGGTCGCGGCGGCGATGCGCTCGGTAGTGGTCGACGGCTTCGTCGCGATCTCGGTCGCGGGCGTGCTGCTCTGCCTCGTGGCGACGGCGGCCGCCGCCTGCATCCGCTTCCGACGGGCACCGCTGGCCGCCCCGGCCGCGGCCGCGGCGGCGGCGCGCGAGGAG
>JBHOQZ010000082.1:0-2038 GCA_042408635.1 Chloroflexota bacterium | reverse complement strand
CTGGCCGCGCAGGATGGTGCGGCGGACGACGAAGGGCAGGCCCCAGGCGCGGCCGCCGTACGTGACGAACGTGCAGTGGCGGTCCACGGCCCACTTGGCCACGCGCCAGAAGGTGCCGAGCGCCTCGAGTTCGGTCGCGTCGTCGTGGACGGGGACGATGTGGGTCCGCGGGCTGCGGCCCTCGGCGTCGTGGCCGTTGGGGCCGTAGTAGGTCAAGCCGAGCAGGGCGAGCCGCGCGTATTCCGGGTCGGCCTCGAAGTACTCGGCCAGGGCGCGGTCGACGCTCTCGCGCTCGATCCGGCCCAGGGTGCCGGATCGCCAGGCGCTCCACAGGTAGTCGGGCGAATGCAGCGAGGGCCGGAGGAACCGGACGGCCTTGCAGAACTCCGGCCGTCCGAGGGCCTCGGGCAGCTGGGCGAAATCCGTGACGAAGACCGTGATGGGGTCGACGATGAGCAGCATGTGTCCTCCGGGCGCGGGCCGGGGGAGCGGGCGGATCAGTTCGGCGACGGCCTCATCGCGTGTCGCATCGCCGCGAGGACAGCCTGGCGCGAGAAGTCGGGGTGGACGGCACCGCGGACGAGCACTGGTCCGAACACCTCGGCAACCAGGCGGGCGGGCGTGGGCCGCCCGGACAGCCGCACGGTGCCCAGCGGCCGATCGAGGACGAGGCGGTCGGCCCGGAAGTGGACGACGACCGACACCGCCGCTGTTGGCGCCTGGCTGTCGCTGGGGACCAGCGCGCACGCCAGGTCGACGGTGACGGCGGGGTGCTGGAGCAGGCGGAGGACGAGGTCCGGGGATAGGGGCTGGCGCCAGGTTGGGGTCATGGCAGCGCGTCCGGCAGCGGGGGGTCGGCGACGAGGGTCTCCGGGTCGAGCAGGGCGCCCAGCGTGGTCGCCGAGCGGGCGCGGATGATGCGGCGGACGCGGCGCTGGAACTGTTGGCGGCGCCAGGCACAGACGACCAGGGCCGGCTGGCGGGCGTGGAACGAGGCCAGGCGGCGGCCGAGGGCGAGCCAGGCCGCGGCCTGCGGGGCCTCGGCGGGGTCCGCGACGGCAAACTGTTCCCAGGCGAGCACGACGGTTGCGTCGGCCGAACAGGCGGCGGCGAGCCAGCCGATCAGCGCGGGGCGGCCCTGCGGCTCCAGGGTCAAGCCGAGGGCGGACAGGGGGTGGCGCTGCAGGCCGGCGGCGCTCCAGATGGTCGCGGACGGCGCCAGGGGCAGGCCCTGGCGCAGGGCGCGGTCGACCCGGCGCTCGTGCTCCTCCAGCAGGGCGTGAAGCGACGGGGCGTCGGGCATGTTCGGCTCCGAGCAGCGTGCCGAGGGTGGTCAGGCAGGGCTGACCGGCCCGTCGGGATCGTCGGGATCGTCAAGGGCGTCGCAGCGCAGGACGGCGAGGACCGCGAGCCAGGCGCAGAGGGCGACCAGGGGGGCAGCCAGGGGCAGGGGCGGCGCCAGGCCGAGGACGGCGCGCAGGAAGGCGTGGCCGATCGTGTCGTTCACGGCAGGCGCGCCGGGGTCGTCGATGAAGAGGGCCGGATTCCAGCCAACTCTACTCGCAGGCCAGCCTTCGATCGAACATCACCTTGTGCTGTTCACACAAAGATCTGTCGGGTTCGCATGGGGCCTCGCCGGCGGTAGGTGGTGTCGTGGATGGGTTGGGATCGGCCGTGGCGGCTCGAACGGACCGGCGGTGCAGAAGGTCGCAAAACGCCCGGTTGGTCTCGCTCCACCGGTTGGTCTCGTTCCAGTAGTCCGGTGCCGTGGTGTGGTTGGCACACAGCTCGTCGGCGCCTCGGACCGGCAGGCCACAGCACGCGCAGAGGGGCACGGCTAGAACGGCACCTCGTCGTCCGGCATCGTGTCGGCAGCGGCGGGCGCAGCCGCGGCGGTGGCGCCGGCGGGCTGGCGCCGGCCAAGGAACTGCAGCCGGTCGGCGACGACCTCGATCGTGGTGCGCTTTCGCCCGTCCGTGCCCTCCCAGTCGCGCGACTGCAGGCGCCCCTCGACCAGGACGGGGGCGCCCTTGGTCAG
>JBHOQZ010000081.1:0-1922 GCA_042408635.1 Chloroflexota bacterium | reverse complement strand
GGCCGGGGCACTGCTCGAGGTGCAGGGGGTCAGCAAGAGGTTCGGCGGCCTCTGGGCGAACCGCGGGGTCGACCTGGCGGTGCGCGCGGGCGAGATCGTCGGGCTGATCGGCCCCAACGGCGCGGGCAAGACGACGCTGTTCGCGACGATCGCCGGCTTCCACCGCCCGGACGGCGGCCGGATCGCCTTCGGCGGCCACCGGATCGACGGGCTGCCACCCGAGCGGATTTGCCAGCTTGGCCTGGCGCGCACCTTCCAGATCGTGCGCGTCTTCCGCGAGATGACGGTGCTGGAGAACGTCATGGTGGGCGCCTTCTGCCGGCAGCCGCGCTGGCGCGAGGCGGAGCGGCGGGCGCGCGAGGTGCTCGAGCTGGTCGGGCTGGCCCACCGCGCCGAGGTGCTGGGCGGCGCGCTCACGATCGCGGAGAAGAAGCGGGTGGAGCTGGCGCGGGCGCTGGCGACCGGGCCGCGGCTCCTGCTGCTCGATGAGGTGATGGCGGGGCTGAACCCGGCCGAGCGGGCGGCGGCGGTCGAGCTGGTGCGGCGGGTGCGCGCGGGGGGCGTGAGCGTGCTGATGGTCGAGCACGTGATGGAGGTGATCATGCCGATCTCCGACCGGCTGGTCGTGCTCGACGGAGGCCGCAAGATAGCCGAGGGCTCGCCCGCCGAGATCGGCGCCAACCCCGACGTGATCCGCGCCTACCTGGGCGAGCGCTGGGCGGCGCGGCTCGGCCTGGCGCGGGCCGCGCCCGAGCCGGCAGCCGGTGAGACGAGCGGTGCTACGGGTTGAGGGGGTCGAGGTCGGCTACGGCGGCGTTCCGGCGCTCCACGGCGTAGACCTGGCGGTGGCGTCGGGGCAGGTCGTGGCCGTCGTGGGCAGCAACGGCGCGGGCAAGTCAACGCTGCTGCGCACGATCTCGGGGCTGCTCCAGCCGACGGCAGGGTCGATCGCCTTCGGTGGGGAGCGGATCGACCGGCGCCCGGCCCACCGGATCGTCCGGCTGGGGATCGCCCACGTGCCGGAGGGGCGCCACCTCTTTCCGAACCTGACGGTTCACCAGAACCTCCTGCTCGGGGCGTTCACTCGGCGCGACCCGACGGCGCGGGCGCGGACGCTGGCGCGCGTCTACGAGCTGTTCCCCATCCTGCGCGAGCGGGCGGGGCAGCGGGCGGGCACGCTCTCAGGCGGGGAGCAGCAGATGTGCGCGATCGGGCGCGGGCTGATGCTGGAGCCGAAGCTGCTGATGCTGGACGAGCCCTCGCTCGGCATTGCGCCAAAGATCGTCGCCCAGATCTTCGAGGTGATCCGGGCGATCGCGCAGGCCGGGGTGACGATCCTCCTGGTCGAGCAGAACGTGCAGGAGGCGCTTGAGCTGGCAGACCGCGCCTATGTGCTCCAGACGGGTCGGATCGTCCTCGAGGGCAGCGGGGCGGAGCTGCTCCGGAGCGACCTGGTGCGTCGGGCCTATCTCGGGCTCTAGGGCGCTCCGTGCGCTTCCAGCCGGTCGCGCCCACCCGGCGCGCGGCAATCCGCCTGTGCTGGGAGCACCGCCCTGTCGCGGACGGGCGACGGGCCGGGCACGGCGTTGGACAGGGCCGGGGGCGCTCCCTATACTGCTCCACACTGGTCCACCAACGAGCGCGGTTCGTCTGCACGGCTGCTGTCGCGCCCGACAGCGCACTGGGGGAGAGACGATGGACCGGAACGTGCGCCCTCGCGACGAGCACACCCTGCCGGCTCGACCGGCCCCCGGCCGGCAGTTCCACCCCCCGGCCGAGGCGGGTCCCGAGCGGTTTGCCGCCTCGGGCCGCTCGCCGCGGCCCAGCCGGCGCCAGCTCCTCCGGGTCGGCCTCGGTGGCGGCGCCGCGCTCGTCGTCGGGGTCGCCTGCCAGGGGACGCAGCCGGCGCCACCAGCACCCGC
>JBHOQZ010000080.1:0-1669 GCA_042408635.1 Chloroflexota bacterium | reverse complement strand
ATGGCCGCGCGCAGGACGCTTGCCGGCTCAAAGGTTGCGCCTGATTGCCGATCGGACACCATCACGCTCTTCTCGCACCTGCGGTCGCGGCCGTGGCGGCCGCGCCGGAGCTTCGCCTATCCCTTGTCCGGCGCCGCCCCGCACGTTACACCGGCCACGACACACCGCGACCGGATCGGGGCTTGCCAAGGGCACCCCGAGAGGCTACCAGTGCGGGCCATGAGCAAGCGACTCTACACTCGCCGGCACCTCCGCTGGCAGACCAAGAGTGTACAGTCCGCGCCGGACCGGCGCAACAGGTCACGCCGAGTGGGGATTGGTCGTCAGGGCGAGGCATGGTCCAGCCACACTCAGCCTAGGCAGTCAGAGCAGCAGGCCGGCGGCGCGCGGCGGGCGCCGGGCTCAGCCGAGAGCGGCGGTGGGCAGGCTGAGGGTCACCGTGGTGCCCCGGGCGGGCTCGCTGCGGATCTGGAGGTCGGCGCCGATCGCCTCGGCGCGCTCGTACATCCCGGCCAGGCCCACTGTCTTGCGCTCGCGCGCGTCGGCCAGCGCCGTCTCGGTGTCGAAACCGGTGCCGTCGTCCTGCACGGTCACCCGCAGCTCGGCGTTGCCGGCCTCGATGAGCACGCGCACAGCGTTGGGCGAGGCGTGCTGGAGGGCGTTGCCGACCGCCTCCTGGATGATGCGGAAGATCGCGACCTCGACGTAGTTGGGCAGGCGCTCCTCGGGTCCGCGGATGTCGAGGGAGACGGGGCACTTGCTGCGCTCGGCGACCGTCTGGACGTAGCGGCGCAGCGTCGCCATCAAGCCGAGGTCGTCGAGGGCCATCGGCCGTAGGTCGAAGATGAAGCGGCGGGTCTCCTGGAGGGTGTTGGTGACCATGGCCTTGAGGCCGGAGAGTTCGCCACGGGCGCGGTTGGTGTCGAGGCTGAGGAGGCGCTCGCAAATCTCGGCGCGCAGGATGAGGTTGGCGAGCGACTGGGCCGGGCCGTCGTGGATCTGGCGGGCGACGAGCTGGCGCTCGTCCTCCTGCGCCTGGATGATGCGCTTCATGATGGCGGCGCGGTTGCCCATGCGGCCACCGTTGAGGCCGCCGGTGTTGAGCTGGCCGGTGCGGTCGGCGGGGTCGGAGAGGACGGCGCGCTGGACGACGGGGTCGGGGGCGAGCGTCTCGGGCGCCTGGACAGCCAGGTCGATCAGGCGGTTGAGCTGGTGCTGCAGGGTGGTGATGTGCTGATCCTTGAGCCGGAGCTGATCGAGTTGGCTCTGGATGGTGAGCTGGCGCGTCTGGGTGTCGAGCAGCGAGTCCCAGAGGTTGCGGATGTCGGTGCGGTCGTAGTTGTTGAGGTTGAGGTCCATCTCGCGCAGGCGGGCGCGCAACTGGGCGACGCGGGCGCCGAAGCGATCCACCTCGGTGCTGAGCTGCTTCATGAGCAGCCGGCCGTCCGACGCCTCGCGATCAAGCCGCTCGAGTTCGGCGCGGGCGGCGTCGGCCAGCTCGCGGACGCGCTCGAGAAACTCCGCGGCTCTGGCGGCGTCGTAGGGCACCGTTAGACCTCCTGCATCTTGATCCAACCGTGACGCAGGGCGTAGACCACGGCCTGGGTGCGGTCGTTGACCGCGAGCTTGCGCAGGATCGACGTCACATGGTTTTTCACCGTCTGCGCAC
>JBHOQZ010000216.1:0-1233 GCA_042408635.1 Chloroflexota bacterium | reverse complement strand
CCAGGTCGAAGGAGCCACGCGAACCGTCCTCGGCCTCCCAGGTGCCGACGAATTTCGGCAGCGCGCTGGCGCCGCTGAGGGTGCCGCTGACCGCGCCGCGCTGGAAGATCCCCTCGACCCCGCCACCGCGCTGCCGCAGCTCGACCGTGATGATGTCGGCCGAATCCGCCTCCGTCACGTCCCAGACGCCGGTCAGATCGGTGATCTGCGCCGCGGCTGGCAGGACGCTCCCGGCGACCGGACCGGCCACCACCGCCACTACCAGGAGCACGACCACCATCGCTCGTCCGATCGACGCACGAACGCCACGACCCACCATCGGCTCAACCTCCCAACCCAGTGTCGCTGACCCCTCACCCCGCAGCGAACAGAGCGGCGAGCGCGTGCATCGCCCTGAGTGTAGCGCGCGGGCCCGGCGCCGTCACGCGAATGTTGACGAGCCATCAGGCGACGGGAGGCAGGCGACGCGCTTAGCGGTTCGCTCGTGCGCGACGCCGTGCGGCCGCCGGCCCGGCAGCCGAGAATTGACAGAATTGCGGTGGCGCGGCAGAGTTGAGAGAGGTTCCGTCGTCGGCGAGGGAGGGTATGGCGCTGCAACTGGATACGTCGACCGAGTTCGGCGCGCGCGTGGCCCGGCGGCTGCGCGATGAGGAGCTCATCTGGCTCACCACCGTCGCCCCCGCCGGCACACCGCAGCCCAGCCCCGTCTGGTTCCTCGCGCAGTGCGACACGCTGCTCATCTTCAGCCAGCCGAACACGCCGAAGCTGCGCAACATCGGGCGCAACCCCCGGGTCGCCCTGAACTTCCACGCCAACGCGACGGGCGGTGACGTCGTCGTCTTCACCGGCGAGGCCACGATCAAGCCGGCGCTACCGCCCGCGGCCGAGATCAACGCCTACGTGGAGAAGTACCGCGAGGGGATCCGGCGCATCGGCCTCACGCCGGAGTCGATGCTGGCGACCTACTCGGCCCCCATCCGCATTCGCCTGGAGCGCGTGCGCGGCCACTAACCGCCGCGCCGGGAGCATCGGCGAGGCGGCACGACCGGTTGCCCCGCCGGCCGCCCGAGGCGGCCGGCGTTTCAAAGACGCTCGCCTGGATCGGACAGGTGACGCCGGGCTGCCGCGGCGAGTTCGGTGGCAGCGGGGAGCAATTCGGCGGAGACGGGCTAGATCGGACAGGTCACGCCAGGCTGCCACCGCCCGGGCGCCGATGCTTCCCGGAAGGCAAGC
>JBHOQZ010000077.1:0-2538 GCA_042408635.1 Chloroflexota bacterium | reverse complement strand
GATCGGTCTGCCTCGGCGGCGAGGCAGACCGCCGCGAGACGATGCCCCGCGACGTTCGCCGGGACCGGGGGCACCACGGTGTGGCCGAGCGCTCTCCTGCCGGGCACGCCCGCCCGGCAGCCTCCACCTGAGTCCCTCGCCCCGCGGGGCGCATCACGGCCGGCGACGTTCGGCCCACCGAGATGACCGGGACGTGGGCCGGGCGGGCGGTGGCCATCGGGCGGGGTGCGCGCTCGGCTGCGCTATACTGGCCGGCGAAACGGGAGTGGGGAGGCGGCCGATGGACGGGCCCGGCATCGAGTTCTCGACGTTTTCGATCACGGCGCGCTGCCCGCGCACGGGCCGGTTCGGCGTGGCGATCACCACGCACGCCATCGCGGTCACCTCGCGCTGCGTCTGGGTGCGGGCGGGCGTCGGCGCGGTCGCCACCCAGGCGAGCACCGACCCGCGCCTGGGCGCACTCGGCCTGCGCCTGCTCGAGCTCGGCTACTCCGCCGGCAAGGTGCTGGCCGAGATCGAGGCGAGCGATCCGTACATCGAATTCCGCCAGCTCGCCATCGTCGACCGCGATGGCCGGGTCGCCGCCCGCACCGGCCGCGAGAACCGCGACTGGGCCGGCCACCACACCGGCGACGGCTACGTCGCGATGGGCAACATGCTCATCTCCGAGCGGACCAGCCTCGCCATGGCCGAGGCGTTCGAGCGGTCATCGGGCGAAGCGCTCGAGGAGCGCCTGCTGCGCGCGATCGAGGCGGGGCGCGACGCCGGCGGGCAGCACGGCGGCCAGCGCTCGGCCGGCCTGGTCGTCTACGACCGCGACGTCTTCCCGCGCGTCGACCTGCGGGTCGACTGGCACGACGAGCCGGTGGGCGAGCTGCGGCGCGCCTTCGACGAGTACCGGCCGCTCACCGAGTACTTCAACCTCCGCGCGGCCGACCCCACCATCGGCCCGGCCGAGGTGTGGCTCGCCCGCCGCTGATGCTCGTCGGGCACGAGCCGTCCGCCTCCCAACCCCCCAATCCTGGGGGGCTTCGATAGCGGCCTCTGGAGTGCGTGCGGGCTGCCTCCCGGTCGCCATCAGCCGGAGGGGCCGTAGGCTGGACAGGCCGCACCTCCCGTCACGCCCCAGGCTTGGGGGTCGGGAGGGGCCGCTAGAGGATATCGCCGGCGACGCGGTCGGGCGGCACGACGAGCTGGGAGACGAGGAGCCCGATCACGATCAGGAGCGCCGTGATCAGCGCCCGGCCGGCGAAGGTGACCCCGGTGATGATCTCCTCGTCGAGCAGCGTGAGCAGGCTCTCGTAGCCGAGCGCGCCCGGCACGAGCAGGTAGAGGGCGGGCACGAGCAGCACCGCCGAGGGCACCGCGAGGAAGCGGGCGCCCAGGTTCGTGGCGACGCCGATCAGCAGCGCCGACAGGAAGCCGCCGGTGCCCCAGCCCGGCAGCGGCGCCGTTGCCTTCGTCAGCAGCACCGCCAGCGCACAGGTGGCGAACAGCCAGCCGAGGTCGTTGCGGCGCGCGTTCAGGTTCAGCGCGAAGCCGAGCGCCGCCACGACGATCACCGGCAGGGTCAGCCAGTCGGGCACGGGTTGCGGCGGTGGCGAGGCGAACTCGCCCGGGTAGGTCGCGCCGAGCGTGACCGCCAGCACGACCCCGCCGGCGAGCAGCAGCAGTGTGAGCGACGCGGCGCCGATTCGGGCCGTCCCCGCCACCAGGCTACGGTTGGCGAGCTCGTGGACCCCGGTGGTGAGCGTGTAGCCGGGCAGGAGCTGGCCGACTCCCGCCGCCACGGCGAGATACCCGGCAATCGGGCCGATGATGCCGTTGGCGGTGGTGACGACGAGCGCCGCCAGCAGCGCCGCCAGCACCTCGAACAGCCGCGCCACCAGCGGCACCCGCTCGGCCACGAGCGCGATCACGCCGCCGCCCAAGCCGCTCACGGTCGCCGCCGCCACCTCGGTCCACCCGCCGCCCAGCAGCACCGCGATGGCAAACGAGATGCAGCCGAAGCTGGCGACGAACAGCGGCGCGGGATAGCGCGCCGGCGCCGCCCGGATCGCCTCGACCCGCGCCAGCGCCGCGGCCGGGTCGAGCCGGCGCTGCACCACCGCCCGCCCCACCGCCTGGAGCGCCGCCAGGCGGGCCAGGTTGACGCTGCCCGGCTGGAGGCGGAGGATGAACACCTCCTGCGCACCCAGCGGCCCGATCGAGACGGTCAGGCTGGTCGGCAGCGCGTTGACCTGGATCGGCAGGCCGAGCGCCTGGGCGATCGTCTGCATGGTGCGCTCGACCGCGTCGGAGGCGACACCCGCCTCGTGGAAGGCGCGCCCGAGCGCCACGACCAGGAACTCGGCTGCTCGCGCTGGCTCGATCCCGCCCGCGCCGTTGCCAGATGCATCTCCGACCGCTGCCACCGCTCGCACCGGCTCCCGCCCCGGCTCGGCACCCACCTCGCCTCCCCTGCCCCCCGCCGTCTACAGGGCTGTTCATCCAAGGCCGGCGGGCTTTGGCACCGGCCCCGCCGCAGACCGGAGGGCA
>JBHOQZ010000075.1:0-2834 GCA_042408635.1 Chloroflexota bacterium | reverse complement strand
GATCGCGACCTGAACGGAATGACATTGTCGCCGGGGGTGACGCTCGCCAACGGGACCGCGCTGCTCGAGCAGCCGTTAGAGCAGCCCGTTCTCGATCCAGCGCGCGGTTGCCCCGTCGGCCAGGGCGTGGAGGCTCTCCTCCAGCTCGACCGTGTGAGCGGTGATCTGCCCTCCTCGAAGCCCCCGGCTTGCCCGTGGGAGCGGTTGACCGGGGCGCGGATTACGCTGACGGGCAGATCGAGAGCCGACGCGCCTACGATCGCTCGACACCGGCGAGCGCGAGATGGCAGATCTCGCGCGTCTGGTTAAGCAGATGCCGGCTCTGCCCGTACGCCACGTTGGCGGAGCGGAGCGGCGCGGCAAGGCTCTGCCGCGTCTGGCGCAGCGCACTCAGGTCTGACATCGACACGCCACCTCTCCCCTGGCCGCGGCCCCGAAGACCGCGCCCACGGCTGAACTCGCTCGTCTAGCTGATCTCCAGACTGGTGGCCGGGCGCCGCGTCCGCTGCCGGCGTAAGGCGCCTCAGGAGGCCGCGCCGCACCGCTGATCCGGGTGGCGGGCGGCCGGCAGGCGGCGGATGTCCAAGGCACGGCGCAGGTGCTGCTTCGCCCGCGCCAGTTCCTCGAGCGAGCGCTGCACCACCTCGGTCCGAGTGGCGAGTTCGTCCAACCAGGCGTGCAGCATGGCCGGATCAGGGGTGTCCGCGAGGTCGAGCCGGCGTCCGTCGGCCTAGCCGGCCGGCCCGGCCGGCGGCTGACTCAGGGGGCCGACGATCAAATCCCGCGGCGGCATACCCAGCGCCTCGGCGAGCCGGTTCAGCGTGCCCAGCCGCGCGGGTGCGCCGCCGCTCCATGTTCGAGATGTGCTGCCGAGTTCCCGAGAGCTCGGCCAGCCGCTGCTGCGAGATCGCCTGTTGGAGGCGCAAGCTGCGCAGGCGGGCCCCGTCGACCGCCCACTCATCGGACTCCCCCGGCGCCGTCAAACCGCGACCGTCCACTCTTCGTTCCTCGCCGCGCGGCACCGTCGCCCAACCGCCAGCGGGCGTGATGGGCGCCGCGTGCACCTCCGCTTTCCGGGACAGCTCGCCGCCCGCACAGCTGTGCGCGGATTGTACCGCGTGTCGCTGCCGAGTGCGCAGGAGAAATGAGTGATGCGACGGCTCAGGGCGTCGTCGCATCGACCCGAGCTCGCAGACTCGATCAGTCGGCGCCGCTAGCCCGCAATACGCTAGCCATCGCATCGACCCGAACTCGCAGACTACATCAGTCGGTAGGCCTGTACCTTGGTCGCGTCGAAGCGCCGCACGACCTCGCCGTGCCGGTCGACGCACAGCAGCTCGTCCCCGGGTAGCGGCACGCGCCGCTCGGGGTGCGAGAGGCGCACGTCGATCCCATCCTCGAGGACCACGGGCTTCTCGCGCGAGATATAGATCACCACTGCCATCGTGTCATCCCCTCCGCTTCGCTGATGGGCCCAGCCTGTTCCAATGCTATCTCACGGCTTATACGTTGAAGTCTTACACCGGGATCACGGCCGCCGCCACCCGCTCTATGACAGCGGTCTACCTCCAAGTGTAGCGGGCGAGGCCGTTAGCGGGGCGGTCGCGACACGCAACTTGGCGCGCCAGGGTGGCACGCGTGTTGCGGTGAGGTGGCGGACGGACGGACACGACCGTACAGGAGCACGCATTCGAGAATGCACTAAGATGTATGCATTATTACAGTTCGTCATTCTTTGATGCGTTTTTGTTGGCGGTGGCCGCAAAATCAGTAACGACGTGAGGTACAGTGTCCGTGAGCTGAAGGGCAGAGCAACGGCGCCCGCGGACCGCCAGCGTGCCGCTGCCGAAACCAAGCCCGAGGCCAGAGGCTGGCGCAGTGTCAGCGCTCCCACGGCGCCTGCCGGACCGTGGTGCGCTCAGCCTGGTCGATACCCGGGCGACCTGCCTACTGTCGCCCGGCCCTCAACCGCCAGCAACCGGTGGAGATCGCGTTCGGCTTGGACGGGAAGCCGACGCGTGGTTGTGTGCCGCCCGCCTGGGCGGGTCCACGCCGCCGGTGCCTCTGACTCACTGCCTCGGGCGCGCAGCGACGCGGCCGGCCCGCGCCGCTCGGGTCCGCCCGCGTCGCGTTGCCATCGTCGGCTGTCGAGGCGCGGCCTGTGCCTCCACACCCACCAGCCGGCAATCCCTTCGTTGCCAGGCCCGGACCGGCCGTCGCGTCGGCCCACGGCTGGCGCGACCGGCCCGTGCTCGGCCGGCCGGGCTCCGTCATGCCCACCCCTGACGGGGCGCCCATGCGTGCGAAGCCCCGAGTCGGCCGCGACCGACCGGGGGACTGCCAGCCTTCCCGGCCGGCCCACCATGCTGCCCGGCCGGCGGCGGTTTCCGCACGCCCGAGAGTAGAGAGGGAGAGACCAAGCGCAATGAATTTCGTCCACCGTTCGACGCGCAGCCCCCGGCTGTGGCGCCTGGCCACGGTCGCGCTCTGCGGCCTGCTGCTCGCGCCGCTGACGCCCCGCGAGGTGACAACCGCCACGCAGTCGCCACCGCCGACCACCAGCGCCAGCGCCCAGACCGCCGGAACGTCGACCTACCTGAGCGATCTGGCCTGGACCTCGATGACCAACGGCTGGGGCCCGGCCGAGAAGGACAAGAGCAACGGGGAGCAGGGCGCCGGTGATGGCCGCGCCCTCAGCCTCGGCGGCGTCACCTACCCCAAGGGCCTGGGCGTCCACGCCAACTCCGACATCCGCTATCGCCTCGGCGGCACCTGCACCACCTTCAACGCCGACATCGGCATCGACGACGAGGTCCGCAACTGGGGCAACCCGA